>NZ_JAAKUJ010000003.1:0-283950 GCF_049175075.1 Aeromonas sp. 600774 | reverse complement strand
GTTCACCGTCAAGGCGGACGTGACCGACCAGGCGGGCAACCCGGCGACCGACAGCGAGAATGCGATCCTGGACAGCGACAGCGCTGACCTGCCGAGCATTGATTTGTCGGCAATTGGCGATGGCAACCTGTCGGTGGCGGAAGCCAAGGCGGTTGAGCTCAAGGGCACGACCAGCAACGTGGAAGATGGTCAGAAAGTCACCCTGACCGTGACCGACGTGAACGGCAAGTCAGTGACCTTCATCGCGACCGTGACCGGCGGCAAGTTCAGCACCACCGTGGACCTGGGGGCCAGCGGCCTGGCGGATGGCAAGTTCACCGTCAAGGCGGACGTGACCGACCAGGCGGGCAACCCGGCGACCGACAGCGAGAATGCGATCCTGGACAGCGTAGCTTCCTCAGCACCGACCGTGACCATCGTTGATGACACCAATAATGACCAAATGCTGACCAAGGCCGAGATTGGCAATGATCAGATCCAGGTTCGGGCAGAGGTCAATCATGCTGACTTGGTTGCGGGTGGCAAGGTGACGCTGACTATCAACAATGGCGGGGTGAACAGCACTGTCCAATTGACGCTCAAGGCCGATGGCACCCTGCTGGCAAGCAATGGCAAGAGCTACGGCTATCAGAACGGCACCATCAGCTGGACGGAGACGACCCCGGCCAACGGCAAGTCGTTGACGGTGACGGCAACCCAGACTGACAAGGCGGGCAACGTCTCACTGCCGGGCAGCGACAACGCGAAGATCCTGAATGAAGCGCCGGAGACTGTGAATAAACAGGCAAACGGTCAGGAAGATGCCGCCAGCATCGCCATTCCGACCCTCAGTGGCAGCGACATTGATGGCAACGTGGTGAGTTTCACCATCAAGAGCCTGCCTGCCAACGGCATCCTCTATCTGAACGGGGTGGCGGTGACCGTGGATCAGAGCATTGCGGTGGCGGACGCCGGCAAGCTCACCTTCACTCCGAATGCGAACTGGAATGGCAACGCCAGCTTCAACTATGCGGCGGTAGACAACGACGGCGCCGTGGATGCGAGTCCCGCAACCGTGACCATCAAGGTGGATGCGGTCAACGATCTGCCGACACTGAGCATCTCCAACGGGGTTGTCGTCTCTGAAGAGGGGTTGGCAAACGGCATTGCCGACACGGTCGGCAACCCGGATACCACCAATGCCATCAAGGCGTCGGGTACCCTCTCGGTGGGCGACATCGACAGCAGCACACTCAACATTTCCCTGAATGGACCGGCCGGGCTGACGTCCGGTGGGGCCAAGGTCCAGTGGAGCTGGGATGCGGGCAGCAAGACGCTGGTTGGCTACACAGGAGTGATTGGCGGCGCCGATTACAAGGCTGTGGTCGAGGTCAAGCTGACGGCACCCAATGCCAGTGGAAAGGGAGAGTGGACCTATGACGTGACCCTCAAGGGTCCCCTCGACCACGGGGATACGACCTCGGAAGACAAGTTGTCGTTCCAGCTGGATGTGGAGGTCTCCGATGGCAGCGGCGTCACCAAGGACAAGCTGGATATCAGCGTTGAGGACGACTCCCCCATTGCCGACAACAGCGATGCTGTTTCCGTGGTGAAGACCGATATTCCGAACGTGCTGACCGGGCTCTTTGACCTGACCAGGTACAGTGGCAACCAGAGCACTCTGAACATGGCGGGCTTTACTATCAGCGCCCTGGGCTTCAAGTCGGCAACAGACTCCTCACTGGTAACGGCGGTGGTCAACGGTTCCAGCTCGGGGCTGGGGGTGGCCAGCGGAGCTGCGCCTTACCACAACCTCGCCAACGAGATTGACTTCCGTCACTTTGCCGACGGATCGTCCGTCTCCGAGCAGTTGATCGTCAGGCTGGATGCAGGCAAGGTTGCCTACGGCGCCAACATCAAGTTCAGCAAGATGTTTGGCGGCGAGCTCGAGAGCGGGGTCGTGGAGTTCTATCGCGGTGGTGTACTGATCAGTACCCTGGTATTCAACTCCAACGCATCGGGTGGGGAGTTCAACCAGAACTTCCAGGTGCAGCAGGGCGGCTTTGATACCATGGTGATCAAGGCGACCAACAACGGCAACACCAATACCTCCGACAACAGCGACTTCACCGTACAGAGCATCGAGTTCCTCGGTTCCAACACGGCGCAGGCAATCGCCTATGGTTCCGGCACCGTGACCCCGCAGTGGGGGGCGGACGGCAAGGGCTCCATCGGGCTGGTAATGGACCCGGCAACCTTCGAAAATGGTCTGCGAACGGCTTCCGGTTCTGCCATCGCCATCACCGCCAGCGGCGCCAATACCCTGGTCGGGAAGGATGCGGACGGCAACCTTGTCTTCAAGCTGGAGTTTACGCCGGCCACAGGCAAGTGGGAGTTCTTCCAGTATCAGCGTATGTCCAAACCTCTGGGTGATGGTGACATCGACTTCCAGATCCGGGTGGTGGATGGTGACGGCGACGCCAGCATTGGCTCCTTTGCAACCAAGCCTCTCTTCACGCCGCTGGTTCAGGGAGTTTCCAGCGAGAGCGTAACCGAAGGGGGCAATCTGCTGCACAAAGTCACCCTGTCAGATGCGACCCAGGAAGCGACTGAATACGATTTCGCCATTCGTGGTTCGGGCAACAACTCCGCCTCCAACCAGGATTGGGGCAATGCCCAGTTCAGCAATGGTGTGACCTATAACAGCACTACCGGCAAGATCACAGTACCAGCCGGCGTGTCGGACTTCACTGTGACCATCCCGACGGTGAACGATCGCTTGGTCGAAACGAACGAGACCCTCTCGGTGACCATCGGTGGGCAGAGCGGGACCGGCACCATAGTGGACAACGATCGGGCGCCGGTGACCACGGGTGGCTACAGTGCCGGCAAGGAGGACACGCCACTGGTGCTGAAGTGGGCCCAGTTTGGTGCCAGCGATGATCAGGCCGCTTCTGACCTGAGCGTGCAGATCAACACCCTGCCGCTGAGCGGCAAGCTGGAATACCTGAACGTTGCTGGCCAGTGGATTGCGGTGAAGGTGGGGGATCTTGTCTCCTACGCCGATATCGACAGCGGCCATCTGCGCTTTGTGCCTAGCCTCAATGAATCCAGCAGCAATGCCCTCAATGGTGGCGGTACGACGACGGGCAACCAGCAAGGGGACTACGCCACTCTGGGTTACCAGATCAGCGATGGTGCCAACCTGAGTAACTCAGGCAAGCTGGTGATCGATATCACGGCGGTCGCGGACAAGCCGGTGGTCGACATCAGCCTGACGGGCAACGGCGTCCCGCTTTATACCCAGTACCCGTCGTCCGGCATCTCCACCGGGGCGTTCCAGAGCGGCAACTTCAACAAGGGCAACTTTGGCATCACCAATAGTCTGACCGACAGCACCACCAGTCAGGATCAAGTGGTGGGTGGCAACGGCAATGACTACATCGTCAGCGTTAAGGGTGGCGGCGATTACTTCGTCGGCGGTGCTGGCAATGACGTGCTGGTCGGTGGTAACTCCACCTCAGGTGACACCCTCGACGGCGGTACCGGCAACGATATCCTGGTGGCCGGGCTGGGTGGCGATACCCTGTTTGGCGGTGCCGGTACCGATCTGGCCGTACTGATGGGCTCACGTGCCAACTATGTCATCGAGCGCAGAAGTGATGGCGGCTTCAACTTCCTGGTGAAGGAGAACGGCGTCACCATCAGCAAGTCGCTCTACGACATCGAGCTGGTGCAGTTTGATGACGGTATCTACCAGTTCAACCAGACCGACGGCACCCTGACGGCGGTACAGCCGAGCGTGGTGGATTACCCGCTCGAGATCACTGCTTCCCTGACCGACCGGGATGGTAGCGAGCAGTTCGACAGCCTGGTGCTGACCGGCATGCCGACGGGGTCGACCCTCTATCAGGGCTCCACCGCGCTCGGTACCGTGGGGGCCAATGGCACGCTGACGCTGAGCGGTCTGTGGAACCAGAGTGCACTGGACATCAAACTGACCGGTCTGACCCTGCGGGTGCCGGGCAGCAGTGCCGGCCAGTTCGACCTCAAGGTTGAAGCCATCGCCAAGGAAGTGGCGACCGATCAGACCAGCAGCGCATCGGATCAGGACTCGATCCGCATGAGCTACTTCCTTTCTACCGAAGGGGAGCCGGGCGATCAGAACCGCACCTATGGCAGCGAACACAATATCGTGGTCGGGGATCTGGATGGCAGCGTGGTGCTGCCGGGCCAGAACTACAACATCGCCTTTATGGTCGACAGCTCGGGCAGTATCGGCACCAGCGCCATGAACACCATAAAGAGCCAGTTGGCACAGATCTTCGCCAGCCTCAAGGCGAGCGCAGGTAGCGAAGGGGCTGGTACAGTCAACATCATGCTGGTTGACTTTGATGCTCTGTCGAATGCCAGTATTAGTGTGAACCTGAAAGACAGCAATGCCTTGAATCAGCTGCAGGCTGTAATCGATTCCATGAGTAGCGGAGGGGGTACCAACTATGAAGATGTGTTCAAGACGGTTGCCAACTGGTTCAGTAGTTCTACGGCTCAAAGTAACAGTAATGCCAAGAATCTGACCTATTTCATTACCGATGGTCAGCCGACTTATTACCTCGGTAACGAAGGTTCCAACCCGAGGGTATTGAATTTCTCAGGTAGCAGCTATGACGTCTATCTCAACAGTCTGCTTGGTGGCACCTATATTCCGGGTCGGGTATATAGCTCCAATGGCTACACCATCATCGATAGCGCTGGCCGAGTGTATGCCGATGGTAGATACAGCAACCCGATCGGTTTTATGCGTCCGGATGGTAGAGGGGGATATACCTACTCAACACTGGATGGTGATGGCGGCACTACCTCCAGCTCAACTATCAATAACTCGGTAGCAGGTTTTGGGCTGCTTACAGGGATGGGGGTTACGGTAGAAGCGATCGGACTGGGGGCCAACATCTCCTACAACGATCTCAAGTCCTACGACTCTGACGGCGTCATCATGACCGGCGTCAACGCCAGCGATTTGGCCAACGCTATTCTGGGCACGTCGGTGAACAACCTGCCGGGCAGTGACCGGATCGACGGCGGTGCTGGCGACGATATCCTGTTCGGGGATGCCATCCACTTCGCCGGTATCAATGGTGAAGGCTACGCGGCCATCAAGCAGTATGTGGCCGGCAAGCTGGGCGCAGGCTCGGTGACCGATGCCCAGGTCCATGACTACATCACGGACCATGCCAGCGAGTTCGATCAGTCCTCCAGCAATGACAAGGCGGACGTGCTAATTGGTGGGGATGGCAACGACATCCTGTTCGGTCAGGGTGGCGATGACTTCCTGTTCGGTGGTGCCGGCAACGACATCCTGTTCGGTGGTGCCGGCAACGACACCCTGTATGGCGAGAGCGGTAACGATACCCTGTACGGTGGCAGTGGCAACGATACCCTGTTTGGTGGAATCGGCGACGATAACCTGATCGGCGGTCTGGGCAATGACATCCTGGTCGGCGGGCTTGGCAATGACATCCTCAAGGGGGATGGCGGTGCCGATACCTTCACCTGGCTGCAGGGCGACACAGCCGCAGGCAGCGTTGCCAAGGATTACGTGGTCGACTTCTCCAAGGCGGAAGGTGACAAGCTGGATCTGAGCGACCTGCTGGATCACGATGGTTCTCGTAACCAGAACGATCTGAAGAGCCTGCTGTCGGTGTTCCAGGACAATGAGGGGGTACATCTACAGGTCAAGGAGAGCAGTACTGCGCCGGTGACTCAGGAGATTGTACTGATGAACCATACCTTCGATAGTCTGACGGGGGGGGCCGGTACCACTGCCAACCAGGTGATCGATTACATGTTGACTAACAACATGCTCGATATCGACAAGTAAGCCCAACTCGGGGCAATAAAAAAGCGGCAGAGTAATCTGCCGCTTTTTTTATCTTTGCAGGTAAGTGAAATCAGTTGCCGAGGGTGGCGAACAGGCTCTGCTCCAGAGAGCCGCGGGAGACACAGACCGGCTTGATGGACGGGGCTGGTACGCGCTCGCCTGAGGATTCAACAAAGAACAGCTCGGTGTTGCCCTTGACGTTGACAGTGGCCACGCTGCTGTTGCCGCTCTGGGTGATGATCAGGTTGATCTGCAGGTTCGGGTTGCCCAGTGCAACTTTTGAACCCATGGTACCGCAGTCCAGCCACTCCAGTCCGTCGGCTGATTGGTTGACATTGGCGGTCATCAGGCCGGCACCGCGCTGACTGTTTTCGATGGTGAGGCCGTGATCGGTGAACCATTTCTCGGCGCGAGCCCATACCAGATCCACCGGGATCGCCATCTCCTGGGTATTGTTGGTCGCTTTGGCGACCGGCGGATTGTAGCGATACTCCTCACCACCGTTATTGTCACCAGCACAACCCGCCAGCAACAGCGCCAATGCGCACCCCATCATCTTTTTCATCTTGCTTCTCTCGTCCATTTATCAGGCCATTGGCCAACCGGTGCCTATTATCACCTGAGCGACAACCTCTGTCAGCATGCGTGCTGCATCGGTGTAAACTGAGGGGTTACCGTGGGTGCTTTACAAAATTGGTTTGCTATCATAGATTTGCTCGAAATTCCTCCATAAGCGCCTCTGTGACCAACATGCTTACCCCGGATCTGCTGCAGCAGATCATCGACCAGTTGCCAATGAGTATCTTTTGTCGTGATAGGCATGGTCGCTACCTGTTTGCCAATCGTGAATTTGCCATTGAGGCCAGGCTGGGTTCACCCGCCGAGGTGGTCGGCAAGAGTGATGCCGAGATGCCATGGGGTGATGTATTTCGCACTGAGGATGCGCAGTTGCTGACGGGGGGCGTTCCCTTGCTTCATCAACAGTTGCACTGCAACCGGGGCGGTGAGACCTGCTGGATGGAGGTGCACAAGATCCCGCTTTACACGGCTCAGGGTGAGCCATACGCCGTATTCGGAATGGTCAACGAGATTGCCCAGCGCAAGCACCTGGAACAGACGGTCAAAAAACAGCAGTTGTTGCAGCGTTTTCTGCTCGATGCCATCCCTGACCTGATCCGTTTCGATGATCACAACGGGGTGTTGCTGGAGTGTAACCAGGCATTTCTCGACTTTATTGGTCAGGGGGCGGATGAGGTGCTGGGTCAGCAGATACCATATCGGTTGGCGGCCCCCCAAGGGATGGGCCACGGCGAATGTTGCCTGCTGGATGCCAGCGGGCAGGGGCGGCACATGGAGATCACCCGGGTCGATGTCCCCGATGGTGATGGTCACTCCCTCGGGATCCTGACGCTGGGACGCGATATCACCGGCTTGCGGACCACCCAGGCGCAGTTGCAGCAGGAGCAGCACTACGACAGCCTCACCGGGCTGCTCAAACTCTCCCGTTTCTTGCAGACCAGCCGCCATTTGGGGGGCCGCAGCGCCACGCTGGTGCTGGTCGATCTGCACCACTTTCGTGAGGTTAATGATCGTTTCGGGATCCGGATTGCCGATCGCCTGCTGAGCCAGGTGGCCAAGCGACTACAGCAGTTGGTTCCGCCGCGAACCCTGCTTTGCCGTGTGGCTGCCGATGACTTTTGTCTGCTACTTCCCGAGTTCAACGAGCCTTTGCTGGAGTGGAACCAGCATCTGCAGCAGCAGTTGATGGAGTTCTATCAGGTGGAAGAGCATCGTATCCAGATTCCGGTGTTTCTGGGGTTGGCTCAGGGGCGGGCAAACGATGCCGAGCGATTGCTTAGCCACGCCGAAGCAGCGTTGGCGCAGGGCAAGCGGCAGCAGCAGTACTGCACCCTGTTTGATCCTTATCTGCAGGCGAGACTCAAGCGGCGCCAGCTGATCGCCGCCCAGTTGCCGCTCGCCATCAAGTCATCCCAGCTGATTGCCGTCTATCAACCCATTATCAGCAGCACAACCCATCAGCTTTGTGGCGCAGAATTACTTTGCCGCTGGCCGCATCCTGAACTTGGCATGATCTCGCCGGAAGAGTTCATTCCACTGGCGGAAGAGATGGGGATCATCGGCCAACTTGGTCAGCTGATGCTGGAGTTGGGGTGTGCTCAGTTGGCCCAGTGGCAAACCGCTCGGTCGGATATGGTGCTCTCCATCAACCTTTCGCCGTTGCAGTTTCGTGATCCGGCGCTCTGCAAGCTGGTGCAGGGCTGCATTGCCCGTCATGGTCTGAATGCAGGCCAGCTGGAGCTGGAGATCACTGAAGGAGTCTTGATGGAGAATGCCGATGAGATTGAGACCAACCTGGATAACCTGATCGCCGCCGGTTTTCAACTGGCCATCGATGATTTCGGTACCGGGTATTGCTCGCTGGCCTATCTGCCAAGGCTCAAGGTCGCCACGCTCAAGCTGGATCGCAGCTTCACCCAGGGGTTGGTCAGCAACAGTGCCACCACCGCCATCGTGCGATCGGTCATCGGACTTGGCCATGAGCTGGGGATCCGCATTACTGCAGAAGGGGTGGAAACCGTCGAGCAGCAGTTGTGGCTGACCCAGGCGGGTTGTGATCGGCTACAGGGCTATCTGTTCAGCCCCCCGTTGCCGCCCGACCAGTTTGCCGCCAGTTATTTGTGACAGTCTGCAATAACAGAGAGGCCACCCACAGGTGGCCTCTCTGTTTGTGGCAGGGATCAATCCTGAAAGTAGGTGCCCCAGCCATCGTAGTCCACCCCGTATTTTTCCAGGATGGGCAGCATCTTTTCGATATCGGCAACGATGGCTTCGACATCCAGTTTGCACTCGATGGTGGCATCGAAGCAGAAGATGGTGGCGCCGTCATCCAGCTCCATCTCTTCGGCATCGGTCACTTCAAATCCGGCCTTGAACAGGTCAACCGCTGCTTTTTCCAAACGGTCGAAATCCTGGCAGGCGAAGTGGTGCTCGATGTCGTAATCCGCATCGGGATTGCTGCCATCGGCCAGCAGTTCGTTGACGATCTCGGTGGTCTCATCACGCCACTCTTGCATATTCAGACTCATGTTGCCTCCAGGCGGTATCATTGCGGCAAAGCATACTCGCAGAGTGGATTCGGCTCAATGTGGCTGACCTGCTGACCCTCTAATTTCTATCATATTGACGCTGCCTGTAGGCATGCAGGGGCCAGCAAGTGTGGGAAAAGGGACTGAAATGGGTGATATATGGCCATGGCGTTCAGTTGTTGAGCGAACGCGCTTTTTATCGTGCCATCATGGTTGACACTCTGCGCAGGAAAGGGTTTAATGCGCGCCGTTGCCCAGATAGCTCAGTCGGTAGAGCAGGGGATTGAAAATCCCCGTGTCGGCGGTTCGATTCCGTCTCTGGGCACCACAATTCCTCCTTAGTTCAGTCGGTAGAACGGCGGACTGTTAATCCGTATGTCACTGGTTCAAGTCCAGTAGGAGGAGCCAAATTCGAAAAGCCCGCTCAATCGAGCGGGCTTTTTCATTTCTAGTTGCTGTTGCATGCCGCCAAAAAGAGCGTCGCACCACAGGTGGCACTGAACAACAGCATTCCGGTCTGCAGCATGCTGCCAGGGCAGGGCTTCTTCTCTCTTTTTCTGGCCCTGATCCACTTCGGTTTCATCACGTTTCCTTATCCATTTTGTCGCACTCCTGTGCAGGCTCGCCATCTTTGTTGAATGGCGCCATGGCGTCAATCTCCCTCGCAAAACAATTAATTCAGCACAGTTGAACCGTGTCTTCTCTGGAGATGTTTCGACCTTTAAGCCATTGTTAACATTTTGGAAAACCTGAGTGACCCTGTGGCCTGGCGGGGATATGATGGGATCAATGATGTTCCCATCCTGACGGAGAGATCCCAGATGAGCAGCCCCTTGAGCTATGTACTGGACGGCATTCATTGCGAGCCGCACTTTTTTACCGTTCCCCTCGATCATGATGAGCCGGATGGTGACAGCATTACCCTGTTTGCCCGTACCCTCTGCCGTAAAGACAAGCTCGATGAGAAGTTGCCCTGGCTGCTGTTTTTGCAAGGGGGGCCGGGATTCGGGGCGCCGCGCCCGACGGCTAACAGTGGTTGGCTCAAGCGGGCGTTGCAGGAGTTCAGAGTGCTGCTGCTGGATCAGCGTGGCACCGGGATGTCGAGCCCCATCCATGGGCATATTCTGGCCAAAATGACACCGACCGAGCAGGCGGAGTATCTCAGCCATTTTCGCGCCGACAGCATAGTGCAAGATGCCGAGTTCATCCGGCTGGAGCTCAGTCCCAAGCATCGCTGGAGCCTGCTGGGGCAAAGCTTTGGTGGTTTTTGCTGCTTGACCTATCTCTCGCTCTTCCCCGATAGCCTGCGGGAGGTTTATATCACCGGCGGCATCGCGCCGATTGGCCGCAGCGCCGAGGAGGTTTACCGCGCCACCTATCAGCGGGTGGCTGACAAGAACCGAGCCTTCTTCGCCCGCTTCCCCCACGCTCAGGGGATTGCCAACCGGTTGGCTAACCATCTGCACCAGCACGATGTGCGGCTGCCCAACGGCCAGCGCCTGACGGTGGAGCAGTTCCAGCAGCAAGGGCTGGATCTCGGCGCTACGGGTGCTTTCGAGGAGCTTTATTACCTGCTGGAAGAGGCCTTTATCGGCGACAAGCTGAGCCCGGCCTTTCTCTATCAGGTGCAGAGCATGCAGCCATTCAATACCAACCCGCTGTTTGCCATCCTGCACGAGGCTATCTACGCCGAGGGGGAGGCGACTCGCTGGGCGGCGGACCGGGTCAGAGGGGAGTTTCCTGCGGTGAACTGGGTGCCCGGCAAGGATTTCACCTTCACCGGAGAGATGGTTTACCCCTGGATGTTCGAGCAGTTCCGCGAGTTGCAGCCCCTGAAAGAGGCGGCTCATCTGCTGGCCAACAAGGCGGACTGGGGGGCGCTCTATAATCCGGCCCAACTGGCCCGCAACAAGGTGCCGGTAGCATGCGCCGTTTATGCCGAGGATATGTATGTGGAGTTTGACTACAGTCGCGAAACTCTGCGTGGTCTTGGCAACAGTCGCGCCTGGATCACCAATGAGTATGAGCACAACGGTTTGCGTGCCGATGGTGAGGCGATTCTTGATCGCCTGATCGCGTTGAATCGCGACCGTTAATTGCCGTTATCGGCAACCATCGCGGGAGCCCGGACTCCCGCGATGGTTGTGATGGATGGTTGTTATGAAAGCGTGACTCCCTGAACCTTGACTCGTATCCGCCAGACGATGAGTGGATAGCTGGCTGATTAATTTCCCCCTCTTTCACTGTATCTGCCGATCCCTCACCATATACTTGCCAAACGACTCTGAATTGAGCGGCAGTCAAATCGATTGACCAGCCCTTGCTCGTTACCATTAGAAAGTCGCTCTACCGCTCTGTATCCCGCGTATCAGATATGCCATCTCTGCATGCCCCACTATCAGGGGGATGGGATGGTTGTGCTTTTCAATCAAGATAAGGATGTATGATGAGAAAGTCTCTGTTGGCCTGCTCCCTGTTGCTGTGCCCTGTCGTGTTTGCTGCCGCCCCCCATTGGGAATATAGCGGTGAGGCGGGGCCTGCCCACTGGGCCAAGCTGACCCCTGAGTTTGGTCAGTGTGCGGGCAGCAATCAGTCGCCGGTTGACCTGAGCGGATTGGTCGAGGCCAAACTGGCCCCGCTGGTACTCCACTATCAGGCGGGTGGCAACACAGTGGTCAACAACGGTCATACCGTGCAGGTCGGTTATGCCCCGGGCAGCACCTTGCAACTCGATGGCACCACGTTTGAACTAAAGCAGTTCCACTTCCACGCCCCGAGTGAGAACCTCATCGAGGGCAAATCCTATCCGCTGGAAGGGCATTTGGTACACGTCAGTGACAAGGGAGAGATCGCCGTGGTGGCGGTGATGTTCGAGGCTGGTAAGGCCAATCCGGCACTGGCGTCAGCCTGGGGTGAACTACCGGCCAAGGTGGGGGAGATCCACACCCTCAAGGCACCGCTCTCTGCTGAGCAACTACTGCCCGAGAATCGTGACTACTATCGCTTCAGCGGCTCCCTTACGACGCCTCCCTGCTCGGAAGGAGTGCGCTGGCTGGTGATGAAGCAGCCGGTTGAGGTTAGTCAGGCCCAGACCGACGCCTTCAAGTCGGTGATGCACCACCCCAACAACCGGCCGGTGCAACCGCTCAATGGGCGCGTGGTCCTGCAATAACACAGCGTTGCAATAGCACAGTAGATAGCAAAAACAACAAGAGGGCCGTCAGGCCCTCTTTTACATGGCGAGGTATCGGTGTGCGATTACAGGCTAGCAGCGATGCGGGCGCCGAGGGCCGCGTTGTTCAGTACCAGCTGGATGTTGGCTGCCAGCGAGTTGCCGCCGGTCAGTTCGCAGACGCGGGCCAGCAGGAAGGGGGTTGACGCCTTGCCCTTGATCCCCTGCTCGTCCGCTTCATGGAGCGCTCGGGCGATGGCCGCGTCGATATCGGCTTTCGGCATGGCGTGTGCGGTCGGGATGGGGTTGGCCACTACGGCGCCGCCCGCCAGTCCCAGCTCCCACTTGAGGCGCAGCGCCTCGGCGATGGCTGCCGGGGTATCGAGGCGATAGTCAACCTTGAAGCCGCTCTCGCGGGTGTAGAAGGCGGGCAGCTCGCCCGTTTGATAGCCGATCACCGGCACGCCCTGGGTCTCCAGATACTCCAGCGTCAGGCCGATATCGAGGATCGACTTGGCACCGGCGCAGACCACAGCCACCGGCGTTTGTGCCAGCTCCTGCAGGTCGGCTGAGATATCGAAGGTCTCCTGCGCACCGCGATGTACCCCGCCAATACCGCCGGTGGCAAAGACCCGGATCCCCGCCATGGCGGCGATGATCATGGTGGATGCGACGGTAGTAGCGCCCATTCCCTTGCGTGCCAGCACGAACGGAATATCCCGGCGGCTGCACTTGGTTACGTCGTGGCCTGCCCGGCCCAGCGCTTCCAGCGCCCCCGCATCGAGACCCACCTTGAGGCGGCCGTCGAGGATGGCGATAGTGGCTGGAATAGCGCCGTTATCGCGTACCACTTGCTCTACCTGACGGGCCGTCTCCACGTTCTGCGGATAGGGCATGCCGTGGGAGATAATGGTGGATTCGAGGGCGACGACCGGTTTGCCAGCGGCCAGCGCGGCAGCAACTTCCGGTTGGATATCGAGGTAAGTATTCAGCATGGGTACTCCTCCAGTATGCGGTCAACGGCGGTTTTGCAGAGACCGGAAAAAACGGTATCGGAACAATTGACGGTGAGGGCGGCACAGCCCAGGGCAAAACGGGTGGTCTGTGTGATATCGAGATCTTGCAGCCAGGCGTGGGCGAGGCCGGCCATAAAGGCATCCCCGCCACCGGTGACGTTGAGCACCGGGCTGCCCAGTATCGGCAGGTGGCCCTGCTGCTCGCCGTCGCTATAGAAGATCCCCTGCTCACCCAGACTGAGGAACAATCGCTTGACTCCGGCGCGGTGGAACCAGGCGGCTACCATGGGCCAAGAGTCTGGCCCGGCGATGGTCATGCCACACAACTGTTCGGCTTCGCTGCGATTGGGTTTGAGGGTGTGGATCTTGCCGAGCCAGGGGCGGATCTTCTCCACCTTGGCCACCGAGACGGTATCGACAAAGATGGCGTGATCCCCCTGTCGTTCGAACAGCCAGTCGAGGGTGTGGATGGCCAGATTGGTGTCGAGCACCCAGAGCTTGGCACCCCCGAGAAAGCCGCCAAGGGGGGTCAGGCGGGCAGGGGTGAGCTGCTCTATGATAGCCATGTCGTTAATGGCGCAGCTCATTTCACCGCTCCCATCGTGAATGCTGAGGTAGCAGGAGGTCGCGTGACCATCGAGCACCAGGGTCTGGCGTACATCGACGCCGGCTCGTTGACTCACCTCTAGCAGATGGTGACCATACTGGTCGTTGCCGACGGCAGTCAGCAACCGGGTATCGCTCCCTAATCGCGCCAGATTCTCGGCGATATTGCGGCCGACACCACCGGCTGAAGTGCGCACTTTGCCCGGGTTGGAGTCACCGAGCAGCAGGTTGTCGTGGCTGGTACCGCATATATCCATATTGGCACCGCCGATCACGACTACATAGGGCCCCTCTCGTAGTACATAGCCTCTGCCCTGCACATATCCCTGCCGGATCAGGCTGGAGATATGGCTGGCCAGCGCAGAGCGGCTAATGCCGAGGTTGTCGGCCAGATCCTGCTGGGCAATCATGGGATCCTGACGCAACAGGGCGAGGATCTCTTGTTCACGCTCGGTCATAGACAAATATCCATTTAAAAACGTTTGTCTATTATTGCTGATAAACGTTTTCTAGCTATCGGGTTATACAAAATTTGTCGGTTCGCGCACAAAAAAACGTCATGTGGGTTGGTTGGTGAACGGGTAAGCCGGCCGAAGTATTTTTCACCGGGCTGACGTTCCATTGCGGCTTATAATGGCCGCAGCAAGATGAGGAGAGATAATGGAAAAGAGTGCATTCTGCTGTGTGGGGCTGGTCAATCCCAAGTCCCCGGAAAATGTCGGCTCGGTGATGCGGGCTGCGGGTTGCTACGGAGTGGATGAGGTCTACTACACCGGCAACCGATTCGAGCTGGCACGCCGCTTTGCCACTGATACCAAGCAGATGGTGGAGAAGATCCCGCTGCTCGGGGTGGATGACCTGATGGCGTTTATCCCGCAAGGTTGTGTGCCCGTGGTGGTCGATCTGATCGACGGAGCCACGCCGCTCCCGGACTACGTTCATCCGGAGCGTGCCTTCTATATCTTCGGACCGGAGGATGGCACACTCGATCCCGCACTCTACGGGGCGGTGAAAGATGTGGTTTATGTGCCGACCCGGGGTTGCATGAATCTGGCTGCCTCGGTCAATGTGATCCTCTATGATCGGTTGGCCAAGGGAATGAGGGGAGAGTAATTAGCGCAACGCTATCACTCAGTTGCAGGGCTGGTCGCCACTTTCTGCTCCAGCTCTTTGATAAAACCCTGATAGTAGTCATAGAGCTGATAGTGCTTATAGATCTCTGCCAAAGCCCCGCTGCGGATCAACTGAACCATCTCCTTATCCCAGAGCTGCAACATCCGGTTGCCTTGCTGGGTATTGGCAAAGATGGGATAGGTCGGGATCCAGCGCAGGAAGACACGATGCAGCTCGGGAGGGATAGCCTCATCCACATAGAGCACGCCGGCAGTCAGGTAATAACGATAACGCTCTTTACCGAGCAGTTGCAGAGCCAGCTCATCGCTATCAATTTCATGCCACAGCATGTTGACCGTAATGTATTTGTCGAATGCCCAGCCTCGTTGCCATATCACGGTTTGCCCTTCCAGACTTTGCTCTCCCTGCCACTGGGGCTGCCATTTTTTGAGCATGAATACGGTCAGGTCATCGGCTGATGCCGCATAGCGAGGCTGTTGTACGCCGGAGACTTCATCGCGATATACCCCCATGGCGATATCTCCTCCTTTTTTAGCAATAATCGCGAGGGCACGCTTATAGGGCACAATATGGGGGATGACCTGGTAACCGTTAGGCTGGTAGATGGCTCGCACCAGATCAAGATAAAGGCCTTTGCCATCCTTTTGACAAAAACCGGGCCAATCATCGCAATAAACGTCAATAGACTCTGCCCGGCAATTAACCGCAGTACACAGACAACAGAGCAACAGACAGATGCGTAGCATGGTCAGAGCTGGCCTCATTGGGGTAGAGGAAAAACACTCATGACCTACTTTATACCATGGCATTGATGGTGACGGCGTACAGAAAAAATCCATGATGTTCATTTTGCGACAGGGTCGAGGGTTATTTTCAATCTGATGGTTATGATGGTCTCAAGATTCAATAGCACCCCAATCAGTAGAGGAGACTGCGTTATGCCATCGATCAAAACTCTGCTTTGTCCTGTCGATTTTTCCCAAATGTCCCGGACTGTACTCGACTATGCCGTATTCATGGCGCAGAGCCATCAGGCCCAGCTCAAGCTGATCCATGTCGTTGACCAACTACACGGCTTTGACAGTTACAAAATTCTTCATATGACCGCTGTTGAGATCACTCACGAAATGGAGCGTCAGGCCAGAACCCAACTCAAGGAACTGATTGCAACCCTCCCTATCCCGGCTACGTTTGACATTCGTTTTGGCCGAGCGGCGGATGAAATCATTATTCAGGCCAAGGAAGACGAGGTTGAACTTATCGTCATGGGCAGCCACGGTCGTTCCGGTATCAGTCATCTGCTGGTAGGCAGCGTTGCCGAGTCCGTGGTGCGTCATGCTCCGTGTCCGGTACTGGTGGTGCGCCAATGATTCACTGTATAGCAACACAATAAAAAACAAGGCCAGCAAGAGCTGGCCTTGTTTTTTATTGTGTTACTGCTAGCCGTGAGCGTAGATGACACTTCCCCCTTTTATGGTATCTATGATGGCCCTGGCCTGCTCCTTTGGCAGGGCTGGGCAGCCCCAGCTGCGGCCCAGTCTGTCATGTTTACGCAGATGGTTTGGGCTGGCATAGGCGGCGCCGTGTACTACGATTGCGCGTTTGCGGGCATTGCAATTTTTGCCTGGTGACAAGCCATCAAGTCGAAGTGAATAGCCATGTTTGCCTAGATAGGTCTCTGCTGTGCGGTATACTCCGAGAGAGCTTTGCCGGGAGTTGAGCTGATTGGAGAAGCGTTCCGCGGCCAGTTCGCCGGAGTTTCGGCCATGACTGACCCAGGTGTGATAAAGCAGTTTGTGGCGTTTCATGTCGATGACGAACAGCCTGCGTTGAGTCGAAGGCTTGCTGTAATCAATGATGGTCAGGATGGTTTTTTGCTTGCTGCGTACGCTTTGATAGCTGACAAGGGCTTTTTGAAAGGTTTGTCTGTCGAGTTTACCGGCAAGCCCAAGCTGCTGGTAGAGATGGCGCTCACTACTGGCGGCGCTATTCCCGCTCCAGCCAATGCTCACCAGCAACAGTAACACTGGCCATAGTGGCCTCCACCGTTTTCCGAGTAACTCTGTCATCCCTGATCCCCTCTTTGCGCATCCTTGCCTGTCAAACGGGCTGAAATTACAGCTATCCGCTCGATAGTTATATGCAAGACCATGAAAACGCGCAATAAAAAAACGGCCGCAGAGCGGCCGGAAGAAAATAAAATAGTAGACATAGATATTACAGGGTATAACTGACTTCCAATCACTTGGAAGCTGTAGTGCAGAGCAACAGCAGCAACAGTGTTATCGCTGTTATTGCTCAGATAGTTGGTGGCATAGCCACCAACTGAATCGAGCTGGTTCAGTTTTCAATCCGAACTTAAGCCGAATCATACAGCGGTAGATACGTACTCGGCGTAACCAGCATCGATATTCTTCTAGTTCCCACTTTCTGGTATGACCGATAGTTGTTCCGACATTTTTGGTGGAAACTTTTTCATTACTATATCAAAGAACAGAGGCACGAAAAAAATAGCCAGAATAGTTGCTGTGATCATGCCACCGATGACACCTGTACCAATAGCATGGCGACTGTTGGCTCCAGCACCTGAACTGATTGCTAATGGCAAAACACCCAGCAAGAAAGCCAAAGATGTCATGAGAATTGGCCGTAGACGCTGTCGAGCAGCTTCAATAACTGCTGATTGTAAATTAGCACCTTGTGCATAAAGGTCTTTTGCAAACTCAACTATTAAGATTGCGTTCTTAGCTGACAGGCCAATTGTCGTTAATAGACCAACTTGAAAATAGACATCATTTTCAAGCCCGCGCACATATGTTGCAACTAATGCTCCAATTACGCCTAATGGTACTACTAATATAACAGAAGTAGGAATTGTCCAACTTTCATAAAGTGCTGCAAGGCACAGAAAAACAAAGAGTATGGAAATAGCATAAAGATACGGTGCTTGTGATCCCGACTTTTGCTCTTCCAGTGATAATCCTGTCCAAGAGACGGTAATACCATTGGGCAATTTTTCGGCTATTTCTTCAACGGCCTTCATGGCGTCACCGGTACTATAGCCAGGGGCTGCCTCACCAACGATTTCGACTGCAGAGTAACCATCATAACGTTCTAACCTCGGCGATGCCACCTTCCAACGGGTGGACGCAAAGGAAGAGAAAGGCACCATATCTCCTTTACTGTTACGAATATACCATAGGTTAAGATCATCGGGAGTCATTCGATAATTTGGCTCCGCTTGCATGATTACTTGTTTTTGGCGGCCACGGTCAATGAAATCATCGATATAACTACTACCCCAACCTGTTGATAGAGTTTCATTAATATCATCAATACTGACACCTTGTGCGATTGCTTTTTCATAATCAATATCGATAATAAACTGAGGGCTATCTTTCATCCCATTAGCTCTTACATTTGCTAGTCGAGGATCCTTGTTGGCATTCTCCAGAAATGTTTTTTCTAGATTCATTAGTTCATTGTGCCCCAGATTTGAACGATCTTGCAAAAAGAAGTCAAAACCAGAAGATGTTCCCAAGCCACGAATAGCTGGTTGATTGAAAGCCATTACATTGGCTTCCTTTATTGAGGAGAAATATTTGTTGGCTCGTTTTATTATGCTATCAACCTGATCGTCTTCATTTTTACGAAGGTCCCATGGTTGTAGTTTTACAAATGCCATTCCCATATTTTGCCCGCGACCAGAGAAGTTAAATCCATGTACAGCTAGCATCATCTGCACATTATTTTTTTCTTCGCTGGAAAAATAATTGTTTACTTTTTCCAAGGTAGCCTGAGTCTGTTTTAGATTGGCTCCATCAGGAAGCTGAATAGATACAAAAAATGAACCCTGGTCTTCCGTAGGCAAGAACGATGATGGTAATACCTTAAATAAACCAAGCATTACGCATAGCAGTAAAACATAGATGAGAGTAAACGTTCCTCCTCTTTTAAGTATTTGTACCAGGCCAGTTTCGTAGTTGATTGTCATTCTCTCAAAATATATGTTGAAAGTCTCAAAAAATTTATTTCTTGTCGAGCTGTCATGTGTCGCTTTTAATAATGTTGCACAGAGGGCTGGCGTAAAAACCATAGATGTAATTACAGATAGCCCCATGGCTGCAACGATAGTAAGTGAAAATTGACGATATATAACACCAGTTGAACCACCAAAGAAAGCCATAGGAATAAAGACAGCGCTTAATACTAGTGAGATACCAACTAGTGCACCTGTGATTTGATCCATGGATTTGCGAGTCGCCTCAATAGGAGAAAGTGACTCCTCCGTCATTAAACGCTCGACATTTTCTACGACGACAATTGCATCATCGACCAGCAAACCGATAGCCAGTACTAATCCAAACATGCTAAGGGTGTTAATACTGAACCCCATAACCGACATAATCCCGAATGTACCTAATAGTACTACTGGAACTGTAAGGGTTGGAATCAAGGTTGCACGAAAATTTTGCAAAAACAGATACATGATAAGAAACACAAGGATGACAGCTTCAAATAGTGTTTCTACAACCTCTTCAATTGATAACTTTACAAATGGCGTCGTGTCGTTAGGATACTCCAATTTATAATCCATTGGGAATTGTTGAGACAATTCATCCAGTTTTTCACGTACCAGCTTTGATGTAAGCATCTCGTTCGCACCAGATGCCAGTTTTATACCTACTGCTGCCGTAGCTTGGCCGTTTAATAATGAAGATGTGTCAAAAGATTCGCTATTTAATTCTACTCTTGCAATATCTTTCAATTTTACATTTTTACCATCAGTTTTTGCCAAAACTACAATGTTCTCAAATTGCTCGCTGGTATTCAAACGACCGCGACCAACAATCGTTGCACTGAAGTCTTGAGCTGATGTGGCTGGTGCTCCACCGAGCTGACCAAAGGATACTTGAGAATTTTGGGATTTAATAGCTTTTTTAATATCAGCAACAGATAAGTTAAGCTGTGCCAATTTATTAGGATCAAGCCAGATACGCATGGCATATTGGCTACCGAATACTTGTAGCTCTCCAACACCGTTGACCCGGCCTAGTGGTTCATAAATATTATTTAATAAGTAGTCTGAAAGATCTGCCCGGCTGACTTTTGGATTGCTGGAGGTAATTGATGCAATCATTAGAAAAGAGTCGGATGTTTTTTTAACCATGACACCCTGTTGTCTTACTGCATCAGGTAAATGAGCCTCAACAGTTTTTAACTGATTTTGTACCTGCACCTGAGCGATATCAGGATCGGTTCCTGGTTCAAAGGTTAGTTGAGTGACACCATTACCATTCGAATCACTCGTTGACTTTATATACATCAGATTATCGATACCAAGCATTTTCCGCTCAATATTCTGAGTTACTGTATTCTCTACAGTTTCAGCCGACGCACCGGGGTAACTTGTAGTAATTCGAACTACTGGGGGGGCGATATCAGGGTATTGCTCTATAGGCATAAAGATAATGGATAATATGCCTGAGAGCATTATTATTATGGCTAAAACCCAAGCAAAAATAGGGCGATCTATAAAAAAACGAGCCATGTGATAGATACTCCGGCCTTAGTTATAAAGGTATGGTTTTACTAAATCACCAGGATTGATTTTTTGAATCCCTTCAACAATAACTTTATCAATGCTTGACAAACCAGATGTAACAGTCCAATTAGAACCAGTCATTTTACCTAGCGACACATTTTTTATTGCAACATGATTATCTTTGGTTAGTGTCATTACAAATGCTTCTCCGCGAGGAGTCCTCTGTATTGCTTTCTGGGGTATTAAAAAGCTGTCCTTTAATGAACCCTCTTTTATTGAAGCTTTGACAAACATGCCCGGTAGTAATTTGTGTTCCGGATTCGGCACTGTTACACGAACCAATACCATACCTGTATCTTGGTCAACACTAATGTCAGAAAATTTTATACTGCCAAGATGAGGGTAATCGGTATCATTCATTAGTGATATTTTTACATTATTTCCTGTTGAGCTAAGGTTAGTGATTTTTCCTTTGCTTACGGCGTTTTCTAGATTGATGAGGTCAGTAGATGACTGATTCACGTTAATATAGACATGATCAAGTTGTTGTATAGATGCAAGCGCTGCCGTTTGGTTGGCGGTGACCAGCGCGCCCTCAGTGATATTCGAGCGACCGATTTTTCCGCTGATAGGGGCTCGTACATTTGTATAACCAAGATTTATTTCAGCTTCATCTAGTGCTGCTTTAGCAGCCATGACGGCAGCTTTTGCCTGTTGCCAAGCTGAGTGATTCTTATCATAATCTTGTTTACTTATAAGATGTTTGCTTAAAATATATTTAAATCGTTCATCTTGCAGTCTCAGCATCTCTTCATTAGCCTGTTCTTTTGCTAATTCAGCTTTGAGTTTTTTGACTGTTGCCTCATATGGTGTTGGATCAATCTGATACAGTATTTGTCCTTTTTTTATATCAGCACCTTCTTCAAAGAAACGCTTTAAAATTATTCCATCAACTCTGGGCCTTACTTCAGAGACACGCTCTGCTTCAACTCTACCAACTAAACTTGTAATGACAGGGATGTTTTCATTAACTAAGTTAATATAACTAACCTCAGTAGGTAAGGTACTTATAGATGGCGTGTTAGTATTTCTATTGCATCCACTGAGTAGTGCTGAGCAGCTAAAAATAACAAAGGATAACAATAGAGTATGTTTTCTATACATGCATTTATTACCTGGCTGATAAAAATATGGGTGGCAAGAAGATATAACCTTATGACTGTAAGTGAACAGCAGAAATCATCCTTGGCGATATTTAATACTTGATAGATATATTCTGTATTAATTTACAAAATCAAGTATGCTCATTAATTATTAAAGTGTAACCAAGATATGTGTTATGAATGTGTTTATCTGTAGCAAATTGTGTCAGCAATTAATTGATGATTGTTTTTAAAGACAAAAAGAAAAAGCAAAAAAAAATGCCGGATGACCGGCATTTTTTATTTTAATGCTATCTGTAATTAGAAGTTATATTCCATGGAGATAGCTACGATATCATCTGTCGGCTGACCATATTTGCTATAGCCACTCATGGAACCATCATCCAGCAGATTCATTTTATAATCTACAAAGGTAGTGAAATTCTCGGTGAAGTAATATCTTACGGACAGGTCAACATATTCGTTAAGGCGGCCGCTAATATTGTTAGAGGTGTCTTTTACATCTTCTCTAATGTAAGCTGCGATGGGTTCAAAGTCGCCAGCACGATATTTTGCTACGGCTTCATAACCATTGCTCTCTGCAGCAAAACCATTGTTTACGATAGACTGATATTCACCATGAGAGTAGTTGACTGCCATGTAGAAACCGCTATTGGTATAGCTAATTGCGCCACCAACAAGTTTGGCATCATGGTCGCCACCAAACGATGAATAGTTTCTTTGATCGTTAGTTTTCTTGGCTTGGTTATAAGCAACACCCAAACCGAGACCATTATCAAAGTTGTAAGTAGCTGATGTGGCGAAACCGTTACCAGTCCCCATCAAATGATTACCAGAATTGGTAAAACGGTCATTATTTTGAGCTTTACCTTCACCGGTAAACTGAGCACCCAAGGAGAGGCCATCGTATGTATAGATGTACTGAAGCAGACCGTTGCTACGTCCAGTACCAAATAGATCGTTTACTTTACCAAGGCCATCACCACCAAATTCTGGCATGATATCAGTGGTGTTCTTTACTGCTTTATCGAACAAACCATCTTGACGACCATAGACTAACGTTCCGAAAGTATCATGCTTCATACCTGCATAGGCATAACGCAGTTCATCGTTGTCAGAGCCAGAGGTTGGCAAGTTATACTCAGCGAAACCAAAAGCATTTAGCTCATTATTGATAGCCGTTTCACCGTTAACATGCAGGCGAAAATAGCTTGAATCACCACGGAGATCTTTGTTACCGGAGGCATAATATTCACCGTTTACTCGGCCACCAATATCCAGCTTAGTACCATTTTGATTAATAACAGTGGCTGCTTGAGCGCCGCTGGCCAGTACTAAGCTGGTGATGGCCATAGTCAGTGCAGATTTTTTCATATCCATGTTTCCTCTGATGTAAACACTTCCGAACCTGTGATCGGCTCTATGGAAATCGGAAAGGGTCCGATAACCACACGGTAGGCGCCTGAACCTTGACTGGGCCTGAATCTGTCGCCGTTTAATTGAGCGGGGAAGGGGGCTGGAAATATCAGAAAAGACATTTTTGAAGTAGGTGAAAAGCAATTAAATTCAATGTGTTATTATCATTTTAATTTTTATGTATTTCGACATTCCTCATCAACCAAGCCGATAAAGCAAGTTGTGAGCTGTGTCACAGCTGATAGTGCCAACGCTTTTCTGGATAGCAGACGGCACACAACCTGTAGCACTTTGTGAACCTGGTTGTCTGCTATCTTGCATGAGCATGTATTGCGCCATAATGCTCAGGTTCTCCATCCGTTTTTTGCTGACAAATAGTTAGATTGGAGATCCGGAGTGCTGATGAGTTCACTAACATGACCTGCTCGTGCCACTCTTGAGCTGGTTGAAAGGGCGGTTGAAGTGGTGAGAATGGTGGTTGCCTATGTGATATGCCCAGCGCTGATGCTGTAGGTAGTCTGGCTTGCGATACCCAGTTTTGGATACAGCACATATACCCACCTAGTACTCCGCAGATTGCTTAAGGTACTTGCTGTCAAGGAGCTAGCAGGTCCATCCCGTGTTTCCTGCACGTAACCATATAAGAATGGGCTAGTTTACCCTGACAGCCATAACGCGTCGGCGTCTGCCAGCATATCAACTCACCAGTTTTGCTCTATCCGATAAAGGGCAGTTTAAAAATCGGTGAGTCTCACTCCTCGTCCCATCGGTGCTCCATGTATAAGGTCAGCCATATTCAGGCTGTAATACTGGAAACATTGCACGTTATCTGATGAACAATACCTTGTTTATATCTGCTGCAACAGTGAGGAATTGCGCCAAAATAAGCCAACGCCAGGGGGGCGTGACAGCGCCTCAGTTTGTTACACCTCCCTGTGTACCCGCACTGATGACGACGCTATCCTGGAAACCCAGCCCCTTTGAGTGTCTTGCCAGGTAGTCAACTTGCTTTTTGCCACAGGGTCAGCAGCAGATCCTGTTCCAGTTCATCCGGACCCTGTTGAGCGAAAGCGTGACGCTGCTCACCGGTTGCCCGCCAGCCGAGACGGCTGGTCTCCAGAATAAAGCTGCGCATGGCCTGATCCATGGTGAAGCTGAACTGGCAGCGCTGTTGAGCCATCAAATTGAGGCCGTCGAGGGTTGGCCAGCTGAGGGAGTGTTCCATGCTCACCGGATTGAGGCTGACCCGCAGTTGCCACTGATGGCGCGGGCCCGGCTGCAGATAGAGCAGATAGCCACCGGGGGCCAGCCAGCTAACAAGCTGTTCGGTCTTGACCTTGAGATCGTTGACCAGCAACACCTGAACCGAGCCTGGTTGCAGCGGCGCACGGGCGGGATCGGCAATGACAAATTGACCGTCCGGCTGCGCTTTTTTTGCAGCAAAGATGGTGTTTTTGGCGATATCAATCCCGGCAAACTGCCAGCCGGGCAGGCGCTCTGCCAGAGCACGGCAGTAGTAGCCTTCACCGCACCCGAGATGGATCAACTCTTGCGGGGCCAGCGGAGAGAGCAGGGAGGCCATTGCTTCAACCAGCGGCAGTTGGTGTCCGGCTTCCAGGAAATGGTGCTTGGCGCGCATCAGGGCGCGGCTGTCGCTGTCTTTGGGGTTTTTCTTGCCGGGAATGAGATCCAGATAACCTTCCGGTGCCGGATCGAAGTGATGTTTGTTGTCGCAATAGCGCCCCTGGGAGGCTTCATGAAGATGGAGCGGGCTGCGGCAACGGGGACATTGAAGGTGCATAGTAACTCTCTGGGCGAATGCCGGAACAGTGAAAGGCGTTCGGGATTATAGGGGAGAGGATCGAAAAAGGCTGCCGTAGCAGCCTTTTTTATCCCAAGGCCTCAGCCAGGCCTGCGGACGGGTCATCAGCGAGTGCCAAATACCACAATGGTCTTGCCGTGAGCAGAGATGAGCTCCTGCTCTTCCAGCATCTTCAGGATGCGGCCCACGGTTTCACGGGAGCAGCCGACGATCTGGCCGATCTCCTGACGGGTGATCTTGATCTGCATGCCATCCGGGTGGGTCATGGCATCCGGCTGTTTGGCCAGGTTGAGCAGGGTCTGGGCGATCCGGCCAGTCACATCCAGGAAGGCGAGGTTACCCACTTTCTGGCTGGTGTGTTGCAGGCGCTTGGCCATCTGGCCAGAGAGACGCATCAAAATGTCCGGGTTGACCTGGATCAGCTGGCGGAACTTCTTGTAGGAGATCTCTGCCACTTCGCAAGAGCCTTTGGCGCGAACCCAGGCGGAGCGCTCGGGATTCTCGTTCTCCTCGAACATCCCCATCTCGCCCAGGAAATCGCCCTGGTTCAGATAGGAGAGGATCATCTCTTTGCCCTCATCGTCCTTGATCAAGACGGCCACAGTGCCCTTGACGATGTAGTAGAGGGTCTCCGCTTTTTCACCCGCATGGATCAGGGTGCTCTTGGCGGGATACTTATGAATGTGGCAGTGCGACAAGAACCATTCCAGGGTGGGATCGCTTTGCGGTTTGCCAATGACCATGAGAATTCCTCTGTAGTGTCTTTTTATGGACTTGTGCGTCCGGGCAAGCTGCCAATCTTGCCATTCCTTGTATTGGTCGCAGTAGGATAAGAGCCTTTGCCTGTGCTGACAAGGCTTTGCGGGCTTTTGACAGAGCCCTTTGAGTAATGCCTGCTGCGCCGCTTCGGCCATTCTAGGGAAGATAGAGGTCGGAGATGTTGATTTTGATCTATTTCCATCCCAACTCCCCCTGTTCGGCAGAGATAAGCGACTGGGTTATGCTAGGGATCCATCATCATGATTAACAGGAGAGAGTGCGAGATGAAAGCCAAGGTCAGCTGGGTGGAAGGGATGAAGTTTGTGGGTGAGATTGAATCCGGTCACAAGGTGATCCTGGATGGTGCCAACCCCGGTGAGGGGGCCAGCCCGATGGAGATGATCCTGCTGGCGGTTGGTGGCTGCAGCTCCATTGATGTGGTCTCCATCCTCGAAAAAGCGCGCCAGTCGGTGACCGCATGTCATGTTGATGTCAGTGGCGAACGGGTCGATAGCGTGCCCCGGGTTTTCGAGAAGATTAATCTGCACTTCGTGGTGACAGGCAAGGGATTGGCAGAGAAACAGGTGGCCAGAGCGGTCGATCTGTCGATGGAAAAATACTGTTCTGTTTCCCTGATGTTGGAAAAAGCGGTACAAATTACCCATAGTTATCAAATTGTTGAAGCTTGATAACGATAGTTTCGTTGGTACCCTGGCATAAGGCCGTTACGTAAGGCCACTGCACAAGGCCATGACATAAAGCCATTACATAAGGAAAGTGCAATGAAAAAATTGATCGCTCTGCTTCCCCTTTTGGGCCTGGCGGCGTGCAGCAGCCCGCAACCTACCCAGTATCAATACAGCCAATACCAGTGTGGCGAAGAGATGCTGGCCGTTACCTATGATGCCCAGGCTGATATGGTGCAGTTCCCCTATGCCGGTGTTTACCACAAGCTGGCGCGTGTGGAGTCAGAGTCTGGCGCCAAATATTCTGACGGCCTGACCACCTTCTGGAATCAGGAAAAACAAGCTCTCCTTACCCAGAAAGGGGTGACGCTGCTGACCTGTACGCTGAAGTAATCCCGGTGTGTTCCCGCAAGA
The DNA here is from genome assembly GCF_049175075.1 of Aeromonas sp. 600774. Taxonomy (NCBI): domain Bacteria; kingdom Pseudomonadati; phylum Pseudomonadota; class Gammaproteobacteria; order Aeromonadales; family Aeromonadaceae; genus Aeromonas; species Aeromonas sp. 600774. Next base: position 257,250 of record NZ_JAAKUJ010000003.1, on the reverse strand, counting down.
AGAGCGGCTTGTCATTCGACAAGCCGCTCTTCTTATTAAAAGCATCAACAAAAATGATGAGGACGTCAGTGGGTTGGTACTGGTGCCAGCAGTTTGGCCGCGAGCTGTTGGCTGAGAGCCTGGCGCTGGTTATCGGCAATGGCGACATCGCTGGCCAGCGAGATGGCGCTACTCCAGACGGCTTTCTGGGTTTTGCGGTCGAGTAGCACGATGGCCAGGGTGCCCTTGCGCTGATCTGGTGTGGCCTGCACCCCGGGCGTCATGCCAAGGCGGGAAAAAATCTGTCCATCGCTGATATCCTTGTTACCCGCTACACCGATAGCGACCCAGAGATCCGCTTCATCAAGAGGAACGCTCTGCCACCCCTTGCCATTGAGTTCTTTACTGACCGCATTCTGGATGGGTTCCAGCCATCCTTCGGCCTGATCGCCGGCAAACTGATATTGTTCAGCCAGTGCGTAGCGCGGAGTGGCGCCGAAGGTCCAGTCACCGAGCGAGCGAGCCACCATGGTTCCGGGCTCAAACGTTGGTGCTGACGGCCCGCTACTGCAGCCACCCAGCAGGGCAAGTAGCACCACAGAGAGAGAGGCAAAGCGCATCATAAGCTCCTTTGTATCAGGTGATTTTGCCCGTTTCGAGCAGTTGCTGGATCAGTGGCTTGAGGATCAGCTCCATGGCAAACCCCATCTTGCCGCCCGGCACGACGATGGTATTGATCCGCGACATGAATGATCCATCGATCATTGACAACAGGTAGGGAAAATCAACCTGTTTTATGCCACGAAACCGGATCACCAGCATACTCTCGTCCAGACTCGGGATCACCTTGGCGCTGAAGGGGTTGGAGGTATCCACCGTCGGTACTCGCTGAAAGTTTATATGGGTACGGGAGAACTGCGGGGTAATGAAGTTGATGTAATCATCCATGGAACGGACGATGGAGTCGGTCACTGCCTCACGGGAGTGGCCACGCTCCGAGGTATCGCGAATGAGCTTCTGGATCCATTCCAGGTTGACGATGGGCACCACGCCGATGAGAAAGTCAACGTGGCGGGCCACATTGTGATCCTCGGTGACCACACCGCCGTGTAACCCTTCGTAGAACAACAGGTCGGTATCGTTCGGCAAATGCTGCCAGGGGGTAAAGGTGCCGGGCATCTGGTTGAAGGGGACCGCCTCGTCAAAGCTGTGCAGATAGCGGCGATATTGACCGGTGCCATCCTGGCCATAGCCCTGGAAGAAGCTCTCCAGCAAGCCGAAGTCATTGGCCTCGGGGCCAAAATAGCTGATGTGGCGTCCCTGCTCGCGCGCCTTGCGGATTGCCACGTCCATCTCGGGGCGGGTATAGCGGTGAAAACTGTCACCTTCTACCACGGCCGCCTGATAACCCAGCTGGTGGAACATAGATCTAAAGGCAATGGTGGAGGTAGACGTACCGGCACCGGACGACCCGGTGACGGCGATAATGGGATGCTTGGCCGACATAGAATGCTCTCTTCCTTGGGAGTTTCGTTATACGGGCGTGAACCCGAGATGGTCAAGACGGCTCGTTGAAACGATCACGCGGCACAATATTGACCGATTCATGCAACTCGCTATAGACGATCACGGCGATGCCTTGCTGTAATTGAGTCCTTACCATAGCGACCTTAGCCTCAAGCGGCACATCATGCTCGCCATATTCGGTGCCTTCCTGCAGCACAAAGTGCTCGATCAGGTTGGTCAGGGTATCGGCATCCAATGCTTGCCAGGGGATTATCATGAAGGGATCTCGATGCAAAAGGGTATAACTGTCAGCTATTGTTGTGCGCAATAAAATGAGTGCAACCTCTTTTTACGCGTTTCGTGGAGTGTGAGACATGTTGTCTGAAGAGCAACGCCGGGCCCCCTCAACGATGTCGGCTCACATGGATCTTGCTCGCCGGCAGGCTATCAGTCGCGGCATGGTCTGGTTCTGGCTGTTGAACTGGCTGGTGGTGCTGTTTCTTGCGATACGCTACCAGGTCTACAGTCAGGCGGGCCTGGCCAGTGATGGTGCTCTACCATGGCGTTTTCAGAGTGAGTTGGGTTTTGTCATGGTAGTGCTACTGCTACTGCCGGTTGCAGCCCTGCTCTGCAACCATATGCAGGATCGAGTCTGGCTATGGTGCGCACTGGTCGTAATGTTGGTCTGGGGGGGCGTCTGGACGCTGCATATCTTCACCATTGGTGAAGTTGAGCTGCGGGGAGGTGCAAGCTATGCCAACGGGATCATGCGCCTCAATTTACTGGCCGCGCTGATCGCGTTCTATCCCGACCGACGCGTGCTATATGCCTATCTCAGTGTACCGTTGCTATTTGGCGTTGCGCGCTTGTGGTGGCTGGAGGTGGATTTTCCCCAGCTTTATCTGCTTGAAGTGGTATGTACCATCATGGCGCTGGAGGTTGGCCGCCGGATGCTGCATCGCTGGTTTGAGTTGGCCGTAATTCGCGAGCATGACAATCTGGCTCTGTTGCGGCGCCTCGATGCACTGGCCAAGCAGGATCCACTGACCGGTCTTGCCAACCGGCGCCACTTCAGTCAGGAACTCGAACGTTGCAGAGCCCATAGTCAGTCGAGCGGCACTCCGCTTGCCCTTATCCTCATTGATGTGGACTACTTCAAGCGCTTTAACGATCACTATGGCCATCAGGCGGGAGATGTCTGCCTGCGGGAAGTGGCGCAGTTGATGATGCGTGTGGTGCGCAGTGAGGCGGAGCTGGCTGCCCGTTACGGCGGTGAGGAGTTTGTGTTGCTGCTACCCGATGCCGATAGTCAGGGCGCAGCTAAGGTAGCGCAGCGGTTGCAGGATGGGCTGGCTGAAGTGCAGCTTGAGCATCTGGCATCCGACGTCGCCGATCGGGTGACCATCAGTCAGGGGATCGCAGCACTGGGAAACGGGGAGAGTGGCGAGCAGCTACTGGAGCGGGCCGATCAGGCGCTCTATCGGGCCAAGGAATTCGGACGCAATCAGTTCTGTGTTGCAGAGTGACTCTGTTCGGCAATCCAGCGGCTGATCCGCTCATCCAGCCAAAACCGTGGCCGCCAGGGCGTGCCGTGCAGAAAGCCGACATGGCCGCCGCGCTGGCTCAGCTCATAGCGCACCGTGGGCGAGAGTTGCTCCGGCCGTGGAATGACGGCGTGTGACATAAAAGGGTCGTCGGCGGCGTGGATGATCAGGGTCGGGATCGCGATCTGGCGCAGCAGGGGAAGGCCGGAGCAGCTCTGGTAGTAGTGGGTTGCACTGTGAAAGCCGTGCAGTGGCGCGGTGACCAGCTCGTCAAAATCACGCAGGGTGGCAATCTGCTCTACTTGCTGGGGTTGCCAGCGTTCACTCGCTTTCTGCTGCTGGCTGATTTTGTTGAGCAGATTGCGGCGCATGGTACGCAGCAGATAGTTCTGGTAGACCTTCGAGAAGCCCTGATTGACCCGCTCGGCGCAGCTCGCCAGTTGCAGCGGGGCCGAGACCACCACCGCCGCTTTCAATGCCGCAGGACAGGCTCGCGCCAGCAGATTGACCAGCATATTGCCACCCAGTGAAAAGCCGATGGCGATCAGCGGTTTGCCCGGGAAGCGCTGGCTCAGCTCGGCAATCAGCTCCTGCGCATCACCGATGGCGCCGGAGTGATAGGCTTGCAGGTGGCGATTGGGCTCGCCACTGCAACCGCGAAAGTGCATCAGCACAGCCTCTCTGCCTTCTTGCTGCAGGTGGGCGAACAATCCCTTGGCATAGTGGGAGTGAATGCTCCCCTCCAGCCCGTGAAACACCACTACCAGCGGCCGTTCATCAAGGCTGACTTCCCCGCTCCAGGCGAGGTCGACAAAGTCGCCATCCTGCAGTTCAAAACGCTCAGCCACAAAACGGGCAGGGGGGCGGCGCAGCCATTTGGGCAATATGGTCTGCAGATGAGGATTGCGGGCCCACCAGGGGGCGTGGAAGTGGCTCTCGGTCAGCATGGGGTCAGCCGGTCAGTGTCGAAGATAAGGAGGACGGGAGGAGTGACCTCCCGCCAGTCATTGGTTTATTTCAGCAGGCGATCGTGATGTTCGGCGCCGCGCAGCATGGCCTGGATCAGCTCGTTGGCCTCGAACTTGGTCAGCGCCTCATGGGCCCCCACCTGATGTGCACGCTCCACACTGATCTCGCTGGAGAGCGAGGTGTGGAGGATGATGTAGGCTCCCGCCAGTTTGCTGTCGCTCTGCACTTCGAAGGCCAGCTCGTAGCCATCAAGCCCCGGCATCTCGATATCGCTCACCAGAATGTCGATAGGGGTCTTCTGGCTGGCCCGTTGCTGCATCAGGGTCAGTGCATCCTTGCCATTGGTACAGACCTCATAAGGAATATTGATGTAGTCCAGCGCTGCCATCAGCTGACGGCGGGCAACCGAGGAGTCATCAACCAGCAGGATCCGCATCGGCTTGATCCGCTCCCGCTGCACATCGGTCAGTACCGGATAGAGGTGGCTCGGATCGTCCGGATAGACCCGGGAGAGGATCAGCTCCACGTCCAGCAACTGGATCAGCTGGTCATTGACCCGGGTTACACCGGTTACGAACACATTGTGGCCGAGGGCGGCGGGAGGTGATTCGATATCGCGCCAGTTGCACTCGGTGATCTTGTCGATACCCCGTACCAGAAAGCCCACCAGGGTGCGGCGGCAGTCGGTGATGATGATGAAGCAGTGCGGCATCTCCTCCTTGCTGATGGGGCGATAACCCACCGCCATTGCCATGTCGATCACCGGAATGGTGGAACCGCGCATGTTGGCGGCCCCCAACACGGTCGGATGCGAGTGTGGCATGGCGGTCAGCTGGGTGTAAGGGACTATCTCCTTCACCTTGAGAGTACCGATGGCAAAGGATTGCTGGGCCGAAAGGTGAAACAGCAACATGCCTTGGGATTGATTGGCTTTGCTCGTCATGGCAGATGTCCTGTTGGTCGAAACGTTGGCAGTCACTTCAGGTCTCTAGCATAAAGGATTACGGTGGGGATGGCCCTTCCTTGTTAACGATCATCTGGCAAAAAACTGGACTCGTTCAGCCGATTTATTTGGCGCATTCACACCGGCGTCCGGTTATTGATCACCATCTTCGCCAAATCCCCACTGCTGGCAGGCAGCTTGCAATGAGGCCTCATCGGCATAACCCAGCTTGCTGGCCACCTGCGCGGGTTTGCTGCCGCCCTTGAGCAATCTGAGCGCCTGTAGAAGTTGCCACTGTTGTTGCAATTTACTCCCTTCCATCGGCGCATCGGCTTGTTGTGCCCACTGTTGCAGAGACTCCGGCTGGCCATTGGCCAGCGCTTGCCAGCAAGCTTGCAGCTCACCATAACCCTGCTGGCTGATGGCGCACTGTTGCAGCTCATCCAGGATCACCTGCAGTCGCTGACCGTAGGCCCCTTGCCACTCTTTCGGACGTTGCCACCGGGCTAGCGAGTCGAGCAGGGCATCGAGCAGCGGGGTCGTCTGCAGCCAGCCTGCCTGCTGCGGCTGAGCCACGCGCAAAGAGACATTCAGCTGATCGTACTCGCAACCGCTGAGGGGGCTGAAGGCGGCGAGGGCATCGGCGCAGAGCCAGAAGCTGCTGCCTGCCGGCAGCAATAGCTCATGTTGGCCCAGTCTCAGCAGCGCGGCGCCCCGGGTGATCCGCAACAGCTGCCCGACCGGAGTTCGTTTGCGGTTGCCGGCGTGCAGGCCCTGGCAGGAAAAATGGTGATACTCGATGGCGTGATGCATGTAAAAACCCTGATATGATGCTGCCTGGAGGTAACAAATATGGAAACCAGACGTAAAAAGCGCTTCATTGCCGGTGCAGTCTGCCCGGCGTGCGGCAAGTTGGACAACATGATGCTGTATCTGGAGCATGGAGTCGAGAAGGTGACCTGCGTCGCCTGTGGCGATACCCAGGTACAAACGCCTGCCGAGGTCGACAAGCAGACTCGCGAGGCGGAAGAGGTGATCGGGGTGTTTCGCCCCTGATAAGGGAACGGCGGGTGGAATGAGGGTCTCCTTGCTGACGCTGTTGCCGTTTTTTTCGTCACTCAGTGGCGCCGCACGGCATATGCGCGGCCCGCTTTTTAGGGTATTCTGAGCCCGTTTTTTTCTATCCGCAGGATCCTGACATGAAAGTAGCTCCTCTGAGCGTGGTTACGCTGGAATACACAGTCACCGACGAGCACGGTGAAGTCATCGACAGCACTGTCGGCAAAGAGCCGCTGGTCTATCTGCACGGCACCCGTTACCTGGTCTCAGGCCTGGAAGCCGAGCTGGAAGGTCGCGCGGTAGGTGAAGCCTTCGAAGTGACTCTGGCACCGAGCCAGGCCTACGGCGAATATGACGAGACACTGGTACAAGAAGTACCGGGCGAGCTGTTCGATGGCATGGAAGTCTCCGAAGGGGATACTTTTGTGGCTGAAACCGACGATGGCCACCGTCCGGTGACCGTGGTTGAAGTGTCCGAAGAGTTCGTCAAAGTGGATGGCAACCATCCGCTGGCTGGTGTGACTCTGGGCTTCAAGGTCGAGATCAAGGACGTGCGTGCTGCCACTGCCGAAGAGCTGGCTCACGGCCACGTTCACGGTGCCGGTGGTTGCGGTCACGATCACGGTCATGACCACGATCACGGCGGCTGCTGTGGTGGTCATGGTCACGACCATGATGAGGATCACGGCCAGGGCGGTTGCTGCGGCGGTGCTGGCCACGGTCACGATCATGGCCACGACCACGGTGATGACCATGGTCACGGCGGTTGCTGCGGTGGTGGCGGTTGTGGTGGCAAGGGTCATCACCACTAATCACGGCCAGGCCGATGATAAAAAACCCGCGATAATCGCGGGTTTTTTATTGGCTGACAGTGGTGCCAAGCCATGTCGCCAGACCAGAGATAGCGCCGGTTCAGTAGTGCGGCGGAGGGGTCTCTTCGGCCATGCTGGCAATCTGGCTGGGTTGTACGCTTTGCAGTTTGTCGATCAGCAGCTGGATCTGGTATTTGAGTCGATCGAGTTCACGGCCCTGGGTGGTTACCTCGTCGTTGAGCTGCTCTATGGTGTACTCCGCATAGGCGAGACGGGTTTCCAGGGTTTCGATGCGATCGTTAAGTTGCTGACTCATGGGCCTTCGGGTCCTTACTTGATTGTCCAGATTTCGGCCAGACCACTGGAGCTGGCACTGACAAGGTGGCTATTGTCGCGCAAAGCGACGCCGTAGACCACTGCGCTGGGCGGTTTCACCTTGGGTTGCGGCGAGACGCGCCAGCTCTGCAGCAGGGCACCATCGCTCACTTGCCACAGGGAGAGCTGACGGGAAGGGGCGCCGGTGATGAGCCACTTGCCATCGTTGGCAAAGCGGGCGCTGGTGTAGACCTCGAAGCGGTGATCATATTGCAGCTGACTCACCTCCTTGCCGGTTTTCAGATCCCAGATGCTGGCCCGGCTGCTGTCGGCGGTGAAGGCGTAGCGGCCGCTCGGCTCCAGTCTGGCCATGATCACCCGGCCACCATGGTTGAACCGCCAGATCACCTGCCCGCTACGGGTATCCCACAGATAGGCGCTGTAGTCGTTGCCGCCAGTCAGGGCGTAGCGACCGTTGGCGGAGAGATCCACCGTATTGACCTGTTCGGTGTGCCCCAGAAACTGCAGGCGACGACCGCTTCGGGTATCGAGCCACTCGGCCTTGCCATCTTCCCGACCTATCAGCACATAACGACCGTCGGCAGAGAGCGCGATGTCCCTCAGCCTGGATTCAGGAAGTGAGTAGTAGCCTTGTGATTGCCCGTCGTTCAGCCGCCAGGTAGCAAAGGTGTCTGGGGTGGCGGTGACGGCATGGCTGTTGCCTTCGGAAAAGCGGGTAATGAATACCAGATCATCCGCCGAGTCGGATTGCTTCCAGCGCCAGCGTTGACGGTTCTGTTCCAGATCCCAGACGATGATGCCCTGGCTGATGCTGGAGACGATGGCCTGCTTGCCATCACTGGAGAGATCTGCGGTCAGCAGACCCGTGCTGGCGAGGGTCATTTGCTGGTTGGGTTGGGAGCTCTGCTCGCAACCGGTGAGCATTAAACAGAGGCTCACCAGATAAATGGCACTTTTTATCATTTTTGCGGTCTCACGCTTTTGTTACCTGCGATCACGGCGTTAGTATAAGGCGCTTATCACGATAAACCTCTCATTTCACGATGGAACCGAGAGCGGTATTTGGAGTTTGGAGAAACTGATGAACAAATTTCTGAAGGTGTCCCTGTTGGCGGCGGCCGTTGCCGTCGGTCTGACTGCTTGCCAAAAAGACGAGAAGCCTGCTGCGGCCAATACCGCCGAAGTGAAGGCAGAAGCCAGCAAGCCGGCAGAGGCGACCAAGGCTGAAGCCAAGAGCTTTGAAGAGCAATCTGGCTACGCAATTGGCCTCTCCATGGGTCGTTACATCGCCAATACCCTGGAGCGTCAGCAGGAACTGGGCATCAAACTGGACAACACCGTGATCCTGAAAGGGGTGACTGACGGTCTGGGCAAAGAAGCCAAGATGACTGATGAAGAGATCCAGAAGGTACTGCAGGATTACGACGCCAAGATCAACGAGCTGACCAAGGCCAAGGCCGAGAAAGACGCCGTTGAGAATCTGAAGAAGGGCGAAGAGTTCCTGGCTGCCAACGCCAAGAAAGAGGGTGTGAAGAGCACTGAATCCGGCCTGCAGTACGTGGTCGAGAAGATGGGCACTGGCGCCAAGCCGAAATCTACCGACATCGTCAAGGTTCACTACACCGGTACCCTGACCGACGGCACCAAGTTCGACAGCTCCGTCGATCGCGGCGAGCCGGCTACCTTCCCGCTCAACCAGGTTATCCCGGGTTGGACCGAAGGTGTTCAGCTGATGCCGGTTGGCTCCAAGTTCAAGTTCTTCCTGCCGTCCAAGCTGGCCTATGGCGAGCACGGTGCAGGCTCCATCCCGGCGAATGCCGTGCTGGTGTTTGACGTTGAGCTGCTGGCTATCGAGAAGCCGACTGCTGACGACGCCAAGAAGTAATCCCTTCTTGTAGTTAAAAACGGCTCCTTAAGGAGCCGTTTTTACTTGTGTATTCCCTGCAATCGCGGGATAACAGAGCTGTCTTGGCGTTGGGTTTGCGCGCGAAAATAAGGCAAAATAGATCGCAGAATCAAAAACAAGGATGAGTCCAGTGGCTGAAAATAAATCGCGTGTCCTGCTGGTGGAAGATACCCGTAGTCTGGCGGTGGTCTATGAACAGTACCTGCGCCAGGAGGGGTATGAGGTGGTTCAGGCCGACTGTGGTCAGCAAGCGTTGGCGCAGTTGCTGGCAAGTCCTCCCCCCGTGGTGCTGCTGGATCTGGAGCTGCCGGATATGTCCGGTATGGATATTCTGCAAATGATCACCGAACAGCAGTTGCCTTGCTCGGTGGTGGTGATCACCGCCCACGGCTCGGTGGATGTGGCGGTGGAGGCGATGCGCCTCGGAGCCTTCGATTTTCTGACCAAGCCGTTTGACAGCAAGCGACTCTGCGCCACCGTTCGCAATGCCTTGAAACACCAGCAGTTGAGCTCGCTGGTTGCCCACTATCGGGAGAACTTCGAGCGCAGCTCCTTCTTCGGCTTTATCGGTGCCTCCATGTCGATGCAGGCGGTCTATCGCATCATCGAAAGTGCGGCGCCCAGCAAGGCGACCGTCTTTATCACGGGCGAGAGCGGCACCGGCAAAGAGGTGTGTGCCGAGGCGATTCACCAGTGCAGTCCCCGCAGCGAACAGCCCTTTATTGCCCTTAACTGCGCCGCCATTCCCCACGATTTGATGGAGAGCGAGATCTTCGGTCATGTGAAGGGCTCTTTTACCGGCGCCCAGGGGGATCGCAAGGGGGCGGCCAGTCTGGCCGATGGCGGAACCCTGTTTCTCGACGAGATCTGCGAGATGGACCTGGATCTGCAGAGCAAGCTGCTGCGCTTCATCCAGACCGGCACAGTGCAGCGAGTCGGCAGCGGCAAGCTCGAGACGGTGGATGTGCGTTTTATCTGCGCCACCAACCGGGATCCGCTGGTGGAGGTGAAAGCAGGCCGTTTTCGCGAGGATCTCTACTATCGGCTCCACGTCATTCCCCTCACCCTGCCGCCGCTGCGGGAGCGGGGTGAGGATATCCTGCTGCTGGCGCGTACCCTGTTGCAGAGCTACGCCAAGGAGGAGAACAAACGCTTCAAGGATTTTGATGTCGAGGCGGCGCGAGTGCTGCTCGACTACCCCTGGCCTGGCAACGTACGCGAGCTGCAGAACGTGGTGCGCAATATCGTGGTGCTCAATGACAAGGAGCTGGTGAGCCCGGATATTCTGCCGCCACCGCTCAATGGGGTTCGCCCCCAGCTGCCGGCTGCGATTGCGGCAGCGGTGGCATCGGCTCCGGCCGCCACCGGGGTTGCCAACGGGCCAATTCGTCCGCTCTGGCTGGTGGAAAAAGAGGTGATCGAACAGGCCATCGCCAGCTGTGACGGCAATATTCCCAAGGCGGCGGCCCTGCTCGAGATCAGCCCCTCTACCATTTACCGTAAAAAGCAGGGGTGGGAGGAGTCCAATCGGGCCTGAACCATCTTGCCAGCAGAAAGGGCGGCTAGTGTGCCGCCCTTGCTATTTTGGGGATCAGAGTTTGGCGAGGCGCTTGAGGCGGGCCAGTCGCTCCCCCTCGTTGGCGCTGAACCAGCGGTCTTGCGACAACAGAAACCAGGCACGGGAGAAGTATTCCGCGGCCAGCGGATCGTCGAGTACCAAGGCATTCTCCCCCAGCTCCTCGAACAGATAACCATCCTCAGGTTCGCCTGCCTCGGCCATATCGGCCTTGAGCTGGTGCAGCTCTGCCAGTGCCTGCTGGTGCTGACCCTGGGCCCGGGTCAGGCGAGCCAGACTCCAGCGAGCGATAAACGCCTTGGCCGGCTGGTTATGCTGCAGATGCCAGGCCAGGCACTTCTGTTGCTGGATTTTCGCCTCATCAAAGCGGCCCAATTCGAACAGGGTCCAGCCCTGATTGTTGTAAAGGGGGGCAAGCCAGCCACGCACCTTCTCGTCACTGCTGCGTTCCGCCAGCTCCATCGCCAGTTGATGCCAGCGGCTCTGCTCTTCCAGTGGTGCGGCGATGGCGATCATGTGAGCGGCGTCGATGGCGAGATAGGTTTCTTTCTCCTTGAGCCCCCATTGCCAGGCTTGTTCAAACAGCGGTTTGGCACTGGCTTTGTCGCCCGCCGAGTTAAAGGTGCGGCCTCGTTCCAGCAGGGCCCTGATCCGCGCTCTGGGGGTTTGATCGGTGAGGCGGGGCTCTATCTCGTCGAGCAGCTGATGGGCTTCGGCAAACTGGCGCTGCAGCGAGTGGGTGCGGGCAATTTGGGTCAGCAACTCCAGTTCGAGTTGCAGGTCGGCGGCGGCACGCGCTTCGGGAAGAAGGGTGTGAAAACGCAGGGCGCTGGCGGCGGGATCCTGATAATCCCACAGCGCCATGAAATCGGGCGGATTGTCCATCTGGCCTCCTTGCTGGTTATCCTGTTACCAAGATGCCTGCAGGCCATTGTTTGTACAAGGGGCGCCCGTCACAGAGCGCCCCTTGCATCATGCTAACTGCTGTGGCCGGTTGGTCAGTAGACCATGGCCAGGCTCATCAGCATCAGACCGAGGGCGGCAAAGGCCCCCTCTTTGATGGCGAGCCGTGGCACCAGCGCCTTGGGCAGGGCCGGAAACAGGCTCAGGGCAAAGCCAAGGCCCGGCATCAACCAGTGGAATGCCGGATCGCGCAGGGCGGGATTGGCGGCTCCATTGATGATGATCAGCAAAATAAACAGGGTGAAGGCGGGGAGGATAAACCAGCGTACCCCACCGGCGGCGACCGCCCGCAGCGGCGAAATGCGATAGAGCAGCATGGTCACAAGGAACAGTACAAAAGGGGCCAGCAGATAGAGCGGAGCGGGGTTCATAACATCTTTCCTGAAAACTGATCGTCAAAAAACAGGGAGTCCGGTGCAAGAGGCGCGGGATTTAATCACTCTTCGCAGGTAATCACCAGCAGCCCGGGCCCGGGCTGTGAAGAGGATCCCGGATAAAGGTTTGCTAGCGCATCTTAGTGCAACCAGAACCAGGCTGCTGCAAATCCCAGCCAGCTCACCACCAGCAAGATCCAGGGCAGGGGATGCTGATGGCTTACTTCAATCACTTCAAGCTGATCGTCTTGCTCTTCGGTTTGTGGCGCGCCCTGTGGCTGCCTGGCTTTGGCCTGCATTTTTTTCTGGCGGCTCGCTTCGCGGGCTCGCGCCTTCATCTGTTTCTTGTATTCGTCGATGCCTTTCTGGATCCCTTGCGCGATAAGCTGGGTCTGTTCCTTGGTCTGCCCCGGCTTCTGGTTGGCACGGGCAATTTTCATCGCCTCCTGCTGGGTCTCGGGGGAAATCTTGTCGTACTTGGCCATCAAATCATCTCCTCGGGCATGGCTGGCTGGGGAGTATGCCACAAAGGCGCGTCCGGGTGGCGCCTCCTTGGTGCGGGAGGGGAGCAAGTGAGTGACTGCTCAACAAAAAACCTGATAAATCAGCAGGAAGCCGGATGTTGGGCCGAAGATCACAATTAGCAGAATTTGTGAGTCATCGATGAAAAACGGTCATCTGTTGTTTGTTATATTGGCGCCCGACCCGCTGGACAGGGTTGATAAATAACAAAACAATCAAGGTGATATGGAAATGAATAATAACTTTATCAAAGGCGGCGTGGCTCTGGCCGTGCTTGCTGCACTGACTGGCTGTAATACCTCGAGCAATGACACCGTTGCACCCTGCACCGAAAATGTCTGCAAACTGACCATCCTGCACACCAACGATACCCACGGCCGTTTCTGGCACAACGCTGAAAATGAGTACGGTATGGCTGCCCAGAAGACTCTGGTCGAGCAGCTGCGTGCCGATGCCAAGGCTGCTGGCAGTGACGTACTGGTTCTTTCCGGTGGTGATGTAAATACCGGGGTGCCGGAGTCCGATCTGCAGGATGCCGAGCCTGACTTCATGGCGATGAACAACATTCGCTACGATGCCATGGCAGTGGGCAACCATGAATTCGACAACCCCCTCAGCGTACTGGAGAAGCAGCGCAAGTGGGCCCAGTTCCCCATGCTCTCGGCCAACATCTATGACAAGGCCAGCGGTAAGCACTACTTTGACCCCTACAAGGTGTTCAAGCTGGAGAGCGGTCTCAAGGTCGCCGTACTGGGTCTGACCACTGAGGATACCGCCCAGCTGGTTGATCCCAACAACGTGCAGACCCTGGAGTTCCGCGATCCGACCAGCGAGGCGGCCAAACTGGGCCAGCAGATCCGCAGTAACAAGGAAGCCAATCTGGTCTTCGCCATCACTCACATGGGCCATTACGAGAATGGTCAGCACGGCAGCAATGCGCCGGGCGATGTAGAGATGGCTCGTGCACTGCCGGCAGGGACTCTGGATGCCATCATTGGTGGCCACTCCCAGAATCCGGTCTGTATGGAACCGGGTACCACCAACAAGTACGCCAATTTCAAACCGGGTGATAACTGCCAACCGGATCAGCAAAACGGCACCTGGATCATGCAGGCCCACGAGTGGGGCAAGTATGTGGGCCGTGCCCAGTTTGAGTACCAGAATGGCAAGTTGACCCTGACCAGCTATGACCTGATCCCGGTCAACCTGATCAAGCGCAACGCCAAGGGCGAGGCGATCGATGCCAACGGCGCCGTAACCAAGGATCCGGCCAAGATGCAGTTCGTACAGGACGAGATCACCAAGGATCCCGAGCTGTATAACACCCTGCTGGGTTATCAGGAGAAAGGTCAGCAAGAGCTGAATGTCGTCATTGGCTCGGCAGATGGCTTGCTGGTTGGTGATCGCAACTCGGTTCGCAACAAGCAGACCAACCTGGGTCGCCTCATCACCACGGCGACCAGCAGCAAGCTGGGTGTCGACTTTGGTATCGTCAACTCTGGCGGCGTCCGTGACAGCATCCCGGCCGGTGATATCACCTACCGCAGCGTGCTGCTGGTACACCCGTTTGGCAACACGGTCAACAAGGCTGTCATGAAGGGAAGCGATCTGGCGACCTATCTGGGCCAGGTGGCAAGCAAGACTCGCAATACCGGTGGTTATGCCCAGTTTGGCGGTATCAACATGGCGGTGGATTGCCAAGCCAAGAGCGTCAATATCACCAGTATCGGTGGCAAGGCGTTTGATCCGGCAGCAACCTACAGCTTCGCGATCCCGAGCTTCAGCGCCTCCGGTGGTGACGGCTATCCGAAGATCGATACCATCAACGCTGGGTTGGTGGATGCTGCCGTGCTGAAGGAGTACATCGAGATCAAGAAGACCATCAACGTGGCCGATTATCAGCCAGGCAATGAGGTGAGCTATCTGAACTCAACGTCTACCGAAGGGTGTAACTGATTCGTCAGCGGGGCGCATAGCCCCAGATGTGATCCGAAAGGGCAGCCGGTGGCTGCCCTTTGTCGTTGTTTGGGTGGCGGTTACAACTCTTCAATCATCAATGACGATAGCCATCGCCTGTATGAGGTGAGGGGATGAAATGAAAAGAGGCAGCCCGTGGGCCGCCTCTTGCGTAGTGACAATCTAAACCTTACAGCTGTTCGATACCGACGATATGCCAGGGGGCATTGTTCTTGGCCAGATCGCGCTCGAGGTGCCACACCTCTTTAATGTCTTCCTCGACCTGCTCCTGACGGTCCATGTAGCGGCCGCTGAAGCGCACGCTTACCTGAGCCCAGTCGCTGCCGTAGTCGGCGCGTACCAGCTGGGTATCGACGTACATCACTTCGGTGTGCTGGTCGCCAGTCAGTTCGGCGCGCTCGGCTTTGAGCTGTTCAAACAGCTCGGGGCTGACGTACTCGCGCACCTTTTCCAGATCGTTCTTGTTCCACGCCTCTTGCAGGGTGCGATAGTGATCGCGGGCACCGGCCAGGAAGCTGTTCATGTCAAAGCCTGGCGGCAGGCGGAACGGCACATCGCTGTCGGCAAAGCCGGTGGCTTGCGGTGCGCTGTTGCTCTGCTCAAACTGCTGCGGGGCCGTGGATTGCGGTGGCTGATAGCCCGCATAGGCCGCCTGTTGTGGCTGTGGCGTCGCGACCTTGCCCTTGCGCAGGGTACGGATCAGGAAGACGGCACCCAGCGCCAGCAGGGCGATCAGCAGGAAGTCCATTCCTTGCAGACCTTCAAAGGCACCGCTGCCCAGCAGGTAGGCAAACAGGCCGCCAGCCAGCAGGCCGCCCAGCAGGCCACCCATCATGCCGCTCTTTTTCGGCGGCGTCTGGGCATTCAGTGTCGGATTCTTGTTGTCGACCGGTTTGGCCGCAGGCTGGGCCGGCGCAGTTTTGTAACTTTTACCAAAGGATTTGCCGCCGCCAAATTTCTTGGCTTCGGCGTGAGGTGCCCCCAGGCCAATGGCCAGGATCACGGCAAACAGGGTCAGCATCTTTTTCATTTTGACTCTTTTCACTCTCGTCTGTGGGTGGGGCATGCTCCGCTTTGGCAAGCTCAGCAAGGCGCATGGCAGGCTGCCTGTCCCTAATTGTGTCGCAGCTTGTATTCATCAATATCACCTCTGGCATGAATTATTCATGAACGAGGTAGCCGCGATGCGGCGTCAAACAAGAGGAGTAAACCGGATGAAAAGCAGAAGATTGAGTCGCAAGGAGCGCAAAATGCGAAGCAAAATCAAAATGGTCAAGGTAGAGCAGACTCTGGTTTGGCCCTTTATGATGGTATGAGCCGCCAGATAGGGCTCGCCGTAGTTGGCTTTCTTTTGTAAAATTCCCGTCCCCTTCCCGCTGCGGTTTTTATGTGTATGGCAGAGCAAGTGACGGCGAAAAAAGACGCCAAGACACAACAGCTGAAAGTTCCTCCCCACTCTTTTGAGGCCGAACAGTCCGTACTGGGCGGCCTGATGCTGGATAATGATGCCTGGGATCGGGTTGCCGAACGGGTGATCGATCAGGATTTCTACAGCCGTCCGCACCGGTTGATCTTCCAGGCCATGACCCGCCTCTCCAACGCGGGCAACCCCATTGACCTCATCACCCTGCAGGAGGAGCTGGAACGCTCCGAACAGTTGGAAGAGGCGGGTGGCTTCGCCTATCTGGTGGAGATCGCCAAGAACACCCCGAGTGCCGCCAACATCAACGCCTACGCCGAAATCGTGCGCGAGCGGGCGGTGGTGCGGGAGATGATCTCGGTCGCCAACGAGATAGTCGAAGCGGGCTATGAGCCACAGGGCCGCACCTCCGGCGATCTGCTCGACCTGGCCGAGAGCAAGGTATTCAAAATTGCCGAGCAGCGCACCAGCGCCAACGAGGGGCCTCAGCCCCTGAAGCTGATCCTCGAGCAGACTGTCGACAAGATTGAAGAGCTGTTCAAGACCCCCCACAACGGGGTGACCGGGGTATCGAGCGGTTACAACGATCTCGACAAGATGACCGCCGGTTTGCAGCGTTCGGACTTGATCATCGTGGCGGCCCGTCCCTCCATGGGCAAGACCACCTTTGCCATGAATCTGTGCGAGCATGCGGCCCTCACTGCCGACAAGCCGGTGCTTATCTTCTCGCTGGAGATGCCCTCCGAGCAGATCATCATGCGTATGCTCGCCTCGGTCGGTCGCATCGATCAGACCAAGGTACGTACCGGTCAGCTCGATGACGAGGATTGGGCGCGCCTCTCCTCCACCATGGGATTGCTGCTGGAGAAGGGCAAGATGTATATCGATGACGCCTCCGGCCTCACTCCGACCGATGTGCGCTCCCGTGCCCGTCGGGTGGCACGCGAGCACGGTGGCCTATCCATGATCATGGTGGACTACCTGCAGCTGATGCGGGTGCCGGCGCTCTCTGACAACCGTACCCTGGAGATCGGCGAGATATCCCGCTCCCTCAAGGCGCTGGCGAAAGAGCTGCAGTGCCCGGTGGTGGCGCTCTCCCAGCTGAACCGAAGCCTGGAACAGCGGGCCGACAAGCGCCCGGTCAACTCGGACCTTCGTGAATCGGGCTCCATCGAGCAGGATGCGGATTTGATCATGTTTATCTATCGTGATGAGGTTTATCACGATGACAGCCCGGACAAGGGGATTGCCGAGATTATCATCGGCAAGCAGCGTAACGGCCCTATCGGAAGAGTGCGTCTCACCTTCCAGGGTCAGTTCTCCCGGTTTGACAACTATGCCGGTCCGGCGTTTGATGACGATTATTGATAAGTAACAATCATGGCAATCCAGTGGTCAGGATTGCCACCACCGCTCTGACCCGCTTGCCATTCGCTGCAAAGCAGCCCGTCAGAGCCTGTTTTCCCGGTTCGACAATTATGCCGGTCCGGCCTTCGACGACGATAAGTGAGTGGCGGTCTTCGGCCCGATGAGGGGGAGACCATTTGTGCCCTCGTAAGGGAAAACCATGAAAGCGGCTACTGCCCAAATCAATACTGCGGCCTTGCGCCACAACCTCGCCGTGGTCAAGCGCCACGCCCCCGCTTGCAAGATCATCGCTGTGGTCAAGGCTAACGCCTATGGCCACGGACTGCTGCCGGTCGCCCGCACCCTGGTGGATGCGGATGCCTACGCGGTGGCCCGTATCGAAGAGGCGCTGATGCTGCGCTCCTGCGCCGTGGTCAAGCCCATCGTGCTGCTGGAGGGCTTCTTCTCCGCCGATGATCTGCCGGTGCTGGCGGCCAACAACCTGCAGACGGCGGTTCACACCTGGGAGCAGCTCGAAGCGCTGGAGCAGGTCGAGCTGCCAGCGCCCGTGGTGGCCTGGCTCAAGCTCGACACCGGCATGCACCGCCTCGGGGTGCGTGCCGACGAGATGCCCGCCTTTATCGAACGACTCGGCAAGTGCAAGAACGTGGTGCAGCCGTTCAACATCATGACTCACTTCAGCCGATCCGATGAGCTGGAGCAGCCCACTACCCGCGAGCAGATTGACCTCTTCAGCCGTCTCACGGCACCGCTGGCGGGCGAGCGTGCCATGGCCAACTCGGCGGGCATTCTGGCCTGGCCGGACTCCCACTGCGACTGGGTGCGCCCCGGCGTCATCCTCTATGGCGTGTCGCCCTTCCCCAACACGGTGGCGGCCGATTACGACCTGCAGCCGGTGATGACCTTGAAGACCCAGCTGATTGCGGTGCGGGATCACAAGGCGGGCGAGCCGGTGGGCTATGGCGCCAACTGGGTGTCAGATCGCGATACTCGCCTTGGCGTGATCGCCATCGGCTACGGTGACGGCTATCCACGCATGGCCCCCAACGGCACTTCCGTGCTGGTCAACGGCCGCATCGTGCCGCTGGTGGGGCGTGTCTCCATGGATATGAGCACGGTCGATCTGGGGCCGGGCGCAACCGACAAGGCCGGTGACGAGGCGGTGCTATGGGGCGAGGGGCTGCCGGTAGAGCGGGTGGCCGACGAGATTGGCACCATCCCCTACGAGCTCATCACCAAACTCACCTCCCGCGTCTTTATGGAGTACGTCTGATGTGGCAGCAGTGCCTGCTGACTCTTAAGCCCCGTTCGAGGGGCTTTCATCTGGTGACGGACGAGCTGGTGGCCAAGCTGCCGATGCTGGCGGATTACCGGATTGGCATGGCGCACCTGCTGCTGCAACACACCTCCGCCTCGCTCACCCTCAACGAGAATTGCGATCCGAGTGTGCGCAGCGATATGGAGGCCCATCTGCATCGGCTGGCGCCGGAAGATGCCCCTTACTATCGCCACACCTATGAGGGGCCGGATGACATGCCCGCCCACATCAAATCCTCCCTGCTCGGGGTGAGCCTGCAACTGCCAGTTCGCGATGGTCAGTTGGCGCTCGGCACCTGGCAGGGGATCTGGCTTGGCGAGCATCGCATCGATGGTGGCGCCCGCAAGGTGCTGGTGACCCTGCAGGGTGAGTAAGCAGGCTGCAACCAGCTGAAAGATGACGATAAAAAAGAGGGATGGCATTGAGCCATCCCTCTTTTTTCGTTTTTGCGGTTTCGCGAGCTATCCGCCTGCCAGTGGTGAAGAGCTCTTCGTGGTTTAGCCGATCTTGAAGGGGGTCAGCTCGGCCAGCGGGGCGGCGACCATAAAGGCTTGCGGCTCCTGGCCATGTTTGAAGATCTTGAAGCCCTGCTCGCGGGCACTCCAGTACTCCAGACGCTCGCCACTTACCTGCAGCAGGCTCGCTTCGCGCAGAGCCACCACATATTCACTCGGGTTGATGGCGCAGAACTCGGCCAGACGCTCGTCGCGGGTCTCGCCCATGTGGCCGCTGATGCTGGCATCCAGATAGTGCGGGTTGATCTGCAGCGGGAACAGGCCCAGCGCGGGCAGCACGGCGGCGTTGCAGACCGGCATGTCGTTGGTGGTGCGGATGCTCGGGGTCGCCACGTTGCAACCGGCGCTCCAGCCCACATAGGGGACACCCCGCTCGCGCACGGCACGCTGGATCGGCACGATCAGGCTGTTTTCATGCAGCATCTGGTTGAGGCGCCAGGTGTTGCCGCCGCTGATAAAGATGGCGTCCGCCTGATTGATGGCATCAACCGGATCATCGAAGTGGTGGATGCTGATGGCATCGACTCCCAGACTCTCCTGCAGCTCGTTGGCGCGGGCATCCCAGTCGCTGCGGATCACCGCGTAGGGGATCAGCAGGATGCGCTTGACCTGTTTGCGAGTCAGCAGGCTTTGAACCCGGTCGCGGGCCCAGCCGAGCAGACCCGGAAATTCGTTGGCTTTACCGTTGCTAAGCAGAAGCAGTTCCATCAAATCGTTCCTCAAAAAGTGAAAGCGGAGGAGGGAGGGCCACCGGATCCGCCGTGCGGCCGGGTGGCAAGAGGAGGCATGCTACCACCATTGGCGCGGCGGTTCTGTGATCGCGAGGTCCATTCAACTGCTATGGATGAGTAACTCAATTCCAAACGGTGGATTAATGAACCGTGGTCAACTTGTCACCCATCGCCAATAAAAGACCCCGCCGCAGCGGGGTCATGGCAGAGTTAGTCGAGTTTGAGATCGACCCACACCATGCGGTGATCTGAACTGACTCCCTTGGCGATGCCGAGTTTCGCATCATAGACCAGGTGGTAACCGGCCTCGAAGCTGGCCGGCCAGTAGACACCACTTTTCACTGCGTTGAGGTTGGCTGAGGGGATGACGTGATCCAGCTGCAGCACGCTGCTATTGGTGATCCGCTCCGGGTTGGGGCGATTGAGGTTGCGTTTGCAGTCGGTCCCCTTGCTGACACACTCCGGGCCCCCTTCGCTGACCGGGATCAGGGTGCCATTGGTGATGGCCTGATTCATCAGCGGGTTGTTTAGCAAATCCTGAATGGCGGTCAGGTCGCCGTCACCGGTGAGCGGATCGGCGTTGAGATCGCCGGCGATGACGAACTTGGCGTTTTTGGCAAGCCCACCCTTGGAGCCCTTGTCATCGGTCATGTAGTCGAGACCCTTGACGTAATCATTCCAGAAGGCGATCTCGGCGCGGTTGTGCTTGACGGTGTGACGCGCCGCGTTGGCAAAGATTGGCGGGGTCGGGTGGGAGATCAGGAAGTGGATCACCTCTTCACCCTTCTCGGTCTTGATGCGTACCGGCACATCGGCGTGGTTCTTGGAGGAGAGCGGGTACTGCTGCCACACCTCATCTGAATACCAGGCATCGCCGCATTCACGATATGGGTTTTTGACCCCGTTCTTGTCGAACAGCTTGTTGCAGTCATCGATGATGGGGTTCTTCTCGCCCGGCATATCCTTCCACTTGAAGTGCTGGAAGGTACGTATCTGCTTGGTGTCGATAGGATATTGGGACATCACCGCAAAGGCGTACTGGCCGTGGTAGTTGCCAAAGCCCCAGGCATCGTCGGGGCCGCTGTTGACCTTGCCATCCAGATTGAGGTCATAACCGCTCATCAGGCCGGTGTTGGTGGCGAAATTCTGCATCACCGGATAGCTGATGGCCGTCACCTCTGCGTGCTGGGCGTGGGCCAGATAGTTGTCGTTGAAGGCTTTCAGATCGGCGGTGCTCTCGCCTTTGCCGTCGTTGTCGAACTCGTTGAGCAGGAACACATCCGGGCGGGTGCGCTGGATGATCTCCGCCACGTTGCGGATCTGCTGCACGTTCTTGGCTTTGGTTTCCGTGGCGCCGCTCAGGCTCCCTTCGGCGAGGCGGGCCAGCAGGGCATCCTGCTCGGTGCGAGTCAGCGCCAGCTCACCGGTCAGCATACCGGCGGCAGTGCGGTCAAAAGAGAGGTTGAAGGTGGCAAAACGAACCATGGGATCAGCTGCCTTTGAGTCGTTGTCGCTGTTGCAGCCAGCCAGCATCCCGAGGGAGATGGCGGCAGCCAGTAGGGTCTTGTTGATATTCTTCATTGTAATTATTCCGTAGCATCAATGAGTTATGCCTTCTGTGAGGCGGCGCCATTATAAGTAGACGGCGATGCTGCGGGGATTTTGCCTGAGCAAAGTGTGAGGATATTCACACCACATATCTGGCGATGATGAATGTTAGCAGGGCGATATGGGGTGTGAAAAACCGGTTTATACGCTGCAGTTTCCGGGATGAATGGCGCGCTTCCTGCCGTTACCGCACTCTGAATTTGTCACACCACCATCGGCAGGCCGCTCTCGGGGTGGTGGATCACCTGTGCCGGATAGTCATAGAGACGGGCGATCAGCTCAGGGGTGAGCACCTCGGCAGGCGTGCCATCGGCCATCAGCTTGCCCCGCTCCAGCATCACCAGCCGATCGGCATAGCGCGCCGCCAGATTGAGGTCGTGCAGCACCACCAGCACTGCAGTATTGCGGCTGGCGAGGGCACGCGCCATGGTGAGCAGCTGGTGCTGGTATTTCAGATCCAGCGCCGAAGTAGGCTCGTCGAGCAGCAGCAAGCGGGGTTGCTCGGTCTGCTCGGTCGGAGAGGGAGCCTGCCAAATCTGCGCCAGCACCCGGGCAAACTGCACCCGCTGCCGCTCGCCGCCGGAGAGCCCGGGATAGAGCCGCTTGGCCAGATGCTCGACCCCGGCATGGGTCATGGCCGCAGCCACAATCTCGTCGCGCCGCGCTGCCGGTTCACTGTGGGGCAAGCGCCCCATGGCGACCACTTCCTCGCAGAGAAAGGGGAAGTTGAGGGAGGAGCTTTGCGGCAATACCCCGAGCCGGTGGGCAAGCTGGCTGCTGTCCCACTGCTGGCGATCTGCGCCAAACAGGGTGATGGAACCCTCATATTCCAGCTCGCCGGTCAGGCACTTGAGCAGCGAGCTTTTGCCCGCCCCGTTGGGGCCGAGCAACGCGGTGAGGGTGCCGCTCTCGAGACTAAGATCGAGCCCATCCAGGATCTGGCGCTGGCCACGGCGCAGGCTGAGTCGGCTGCAGTTCAACAGGGGGGCGGAGAGTGAGGATGAGAGTGGTTGCATAACAGTCCGTATCACAGGGTGCGGCGGCCTTTTACCAGCAGCCAGATGAAGAAGGGGGCGCCGAGCAGAGCGGTGATGATGCCCACCGGCAGCTCGGCCGGGGCCTGCAGGGTGCGTGCCAGCATATCGGCTGCCAGCAGCAGGGCGGCGCCAAGCAGGGCCGAGAGTGGCAGCAACCTGACATGGTTGGGGCCCGCCAGCAGGCGCACCAGATGGGGCACTACCAGCCCGACGAAGCCGATCATCCCCGATACCGCCACCGCCACCCCGACGCCCGCGGCGGTGAGCAGAATCAGGCGACGTTTGAGGGATTGCACATTGACCCCCAGATGACGGGCCTCTCCTTCACCCAGCAGCAGGGCGTTGAGGGGATTGGCATCTCGCATAAAGAGCCACAGCAGGGCCGCCAGGGTGAGCAGGGCCAGCGCCACATCGGCCGGTTTGCCTGCTGCCAGCGTTCCCATCTGCCACAGGCTCAGGTTGCGCAGCATCTGATCGTCCGCCAGATAGGTGAGCAGGCCGATCACTGCACCGGAGAGCGCCGTGATGGCGACCCCGGCCAGCAGCATGACGGTGACCGAGGTGCCTCCCTCACGGGTGCCGAGCAGATAGACCAGGGTGGTGGTGAGCGCGCCGCCGAGAAAGGCGAGCAGCGGCAGCAGACCAACCCCGATGGTGGCTTGCAGCTGCTGGCCGAGGGGGGCCAGCAGCACGATGGCGAGCGCCGCACCGAGCGCCGCACCGCCGGAGACACCTATGATGCCGGGGTCAGCCAGGGGGTTGCGAAACAGCCCCTGCATCACGGCGCCACAGAGCCCGAGGATCCCCCCCACGGCGATGCAGAGCAGGGTACGAGGCAGGCGAATTTCCTGCACGATCAGCAGCTTGTGTGACTCAATCCCGCTCTCCTGCCCGGCAAACAGCGCCCGCAGACTCTCGCCCAGGGTGAGAGTCATGGGGCCGGTTGCCAGCGAACCGAGCAGCAACAGTGCCAGTGCGGCCGTGGTGAAGGCCAGCAGCCAGGAGAGGGGTAACCGCATCATGACCCCTGCTTGATCCACTGGGCGATCTGGTTCGCCTGTTGCAGGGAGTTGAGGCTCAGGCCCCCTTGCAGGGCGTGGCCATCGATGGCGTGAATGGCGTTACGCTTGCCAGCCGGGGTGGCGGCCAGGGCGGGCACTTCTGCCAGCACCTTGGCCGGGTCGGCATATTGCTGCCAGTCACGACCGCTGACCAGTACCAGATCGGGCTGCATCTCGATGAGGGATTCTGCGGATACCGGCTTGTAGTTGCGCAACTCGGCGACCGGATTGATGCCGCCCGCCAGCGAGATCAGCGCGCTGGCGGTGGTGTCACCCCCGGCGATGCTGGTGGGTTGCCCCTTGTGCAGCAGCAGGAAGGCGACCTTGAGCGGTTTGTTCTGTTTGGCTTGCGCCGCCAGCTGATCGGTCTGAGCCTGGATCTCTGCCTTCAGGCGATCGCCAGCGGCTTTGTCGCCCAGCAGGCTGGAGAGGGTGTCGATACGCTGGTTGAGGTTAGCGAGGGTTGGCGCGGTATCCAGCACTTCCACCTTGACCCCGGCACGGCGCAGCTGATCCAGGGTCGGGGCCGGGCCCATCTCGTCGCTGCCCACCAGTCGGGTGGGGGATAGGCTCAGGATCCCTTCGGCGGCCAGTGCTCGGTGATAACCCACCTTGGGCAACCCTTTTGGCAAGGGGCTGCTGACATCGGTGGCGATCAGGCTCGATTCACCGCCAAGGGCCAGAATGAGTTCTGTGGTGGCCGGGCCGATACTGACGATACGCTCTTTCTGTCCGTCTGCGGCAACGGCAGAGAAGGGGGAGAGTGAACTGCAGAGCAGGGTGATGGCGAGGGCAAGACGACGGCCCATGCTAACCTCCGAAGGGGTGAATGAAACGGGTGTGCCGTCGAGAATATCAAGGCTTTGGAAAAAATGCACTGATAATGATAGCAATTATCAATTGCATTGATTCCGGTGCTTTATTAGAGTAGCCGCCATGATAAACAGCGGGACAAGATGGTCCCGCAGAGGGAGAAAACATGAGCATTGCACAACGCATTCACGCGCTGCTGGAGCAGGATCCCGGCGCTCATCCGTCCACCCTTGCGGCCCAGCTTGCCATCAGCGAATGGGAGGTGGTTCGCCATCTGCCCGCCGAGCTGGTGACCCTGCTACCCGCCGATCGCGCCCAAGGTCTGCTGGAAGATCTGGCCGACTGGGGCCCGGTGACCACCATCGTCGAATCAGAAGGATCCATCTTCGAGGTAAAAGCCCCCTTCCCGAAAGGCAAGGACGCACGCGGCTACTACAACCTGATGGGCCGCGACGGTGAGCTGCATGGTCACCTCAAGCTCGACAACGTGGCGGGGATTGCGCTGGTCAGCAAGCTGTTCATGGGCAAGGAGGGGCACTCCTTCCAGTTCTTCGGTCACTCCGGCCGCTGCATTTTCAAGGTCTATCTGGGTCGCGACGAGAAACGCCAGCTGCTGGCCGATCAGGTCACCCGTTTTATGGCGCTGCGCCACAACTCTCAAGAGGAAGTCAAAGCATGAGTGAACGTCAGGAGCGTCTGCAGAACCGCCTGCAACCGGAGATCCGCGAGTTTCGCGACAGCTGCCGTACCCTGCAGCTCGCCACCGTCGATGGCGAAGGCAATCCCAACGCCAGCTATGCCCCGTTCGTGCTGCAGGAAGATGGCTACTATGTGCTGATCTCCGAGATCGCTCGCCACGCCCGCAACCTGCAACAGGTGCCGCGGGTATCCCTGATGCTGATCGAGGATGAGAGCGGTGCCCGCGAGCTGTTTGCCCGCAAGCGCCTGACCTTCGATGCGGTGGCTGAAGTGGTAGCCCGTGACGACGCTCGCTGGAGCAAGGCGGTCGCGGCGCTGGAGGGGCGTTTTGGCGAGATCATCAAGGGTCTCTCCAACCTCAAGGATTTCAAACTGTTCCGCCTCAAGCCGGAGCAGGGGCTGTTCGTCAAGGGCTTCGGCCAGGCGTTCGCGGTCTCCGGTGACGAGCTGGTGGATTTTGTCCATCTGGTGGAGGGGCACAAGCGCATCGACAACGGTGCCGAGCTCACCAGCCCGGCCGATGCGCCGGTCTGAGGATCCCTGTCGACCACGACAGCCGTCATAACAAAACGGGCAGCCACTGGGCTGCCCGTTTTTATTGCGTTATCTCATCCGGCCTGTTCAATCCTGCCAGCTGGCCTTGTTGGGAAAAGCGCGACGATCGGCGTCGGTAGCCGTTTCGTTGCACTCTCCCCGCACCTTCCAGGAGGTCTGGCTCAGCACTATGTAGCCCTGGCGGCAATACTGCTTGGTCGCCAGGGTCTCGGTCAGCAGGTTCTCCTGTAACGCCTCCCGCTGCTCCAGCAGCCGCTGGCTCTGGGCTGCCGAGAGGCCGCGCGGCAAGGTGTCGTTGGGCGCGGCTTCAAAGGTGAACCGCTTGCTCCCCTCCTCGTTGATGTGGGTCAGAAACAGGGGGGCCGGCCCGTCATACTTCTGGCCGGGCAAGCTGGAGCAGGCCGACAGCAGGGGAACAATCAACAACAGGGTGGCAGACAACAGGCGCACGACAGACTCCAGTGAGAAACGAGGCGAGGCTCGCAGATTAGCACGGCTGCAGGGCGGGTGTTACTGCCAGCAGCTCGTCGGTGGTGAGCAGGGTCACACTGCGCCCCTCCGGCAGGCTGAGGTGGCGCCACATCCAGTGATGGTGCTCGGTGATCTGGGCCGCGCTCAGGTGGGGGCGATCGGCGGTGGTGTGACCATCGCTCAATACCAGCACCTCGTACCCATGGGAGGCGGCACTGCGCACCGTGGTATCGACGCAAAAATCGGTGGCACAGCCACAGAGAATGAGTCGATCGACCGGCTGCTCGGCCAGCAGGAAGGCAAGCTCGGTATCGAGAAAGCTGTCACATGCTGTCTTGCGCACCCGGCTATCTCCCTTGGCCGGTTGCAGCGCACTGTGCAACTGCCAACCCGGGGTGCCCGGTTCCAGTTCGGTACCGGGGGGCGAGTCATGCTGGATATAGATGACCCTTCCCTGTTGCTGCCTGACATGGGCCGCAGCCCGATTGATATTGGCCAGCACCTGCTCCTGGCGGTAACGGGGCTCGTTGAACAAGCCTTGCTGCACATCGATGATCAGTAACACATCCATATTTTACCCGCCGTTTCCTGGAAGATTAGGGTTGCAGCCACTGGCTGCAGTCACGACTGCGGGATTGATGCAGCGCGCCCATATCTTGCTTCATCTCGTCACTGTTTTGCCAGCGCTTAGGCAGCGGCATGATGGTTACCTGCACATCGGCTGCGGGATCTGCAACAGAGGTCTCATCTGTACGGGGCACGACCAGCGCCACCTTGAGGGCAGGATTGCGGCTGGCGATGCGACTGGCGAGTCCAAGCCCCCCCTCGACGTGGAAATTGCCGGCGATATGCATGATCTGCTGGCCCGGGTGCTTGGCGAGATAATCCACCATGCTCTCGGCCATGGTGTCATCCCAGCTGGTCTGGGCGGCGAAGCGGCGAGCGTTGCTGTCGGCATCGCCGTGGTGCATGGAGGCCATAAATTTCTGGCGATAGGGATCATCCCCCAGCGTCAGTTGGCGGGCCAGCTGGCTGCGGCGCGACGCGGGCAGTTTGTCGAGCCACTCAGCCCCCTCCTGACCGACACAGCTCACCAGCGGTTTGGGGGCGTTGGCGGCGATCACCTGCATCTGGTGCGCTTTGGCAAACTCCACCAATGGGCGATAGTCGCTCGGATAGTTGGGCCAGGCGTTGCCTTCGCGGATCAAGGCCGCTTCACCAATCTGGTTCGCCAGATAGGCATCCAGCGTCTTCTGATCGGCGCGACTGAACTGCTCCATGGAGAGGGCCAATGGCCGACCGTGCTGCTGACCTGCGGTGTAGAGCCCGCTCAGCAGGCGCGATTGCAACAGATGCACGGCGGGATGGCTGTGCAGCTCCCCCACCAGAATGATGTCGGCGTCGGCAATGCGCGCGATCGCCTGCTCCAGCGTCAGGTCTGCGGCTCCCTCGCTGCTCAGCCGGTAGTCATAGAGCGTCTGCAACTGTGATGACACGGTCGGCTGGGTGGGGATGGCACAGGCTGCCAACAGCAGCGGCAGGGCGAGCAGGGGAAGTCGTCTCATCATGGGATCTCACGGCTGATATGCCCGGATGCCGGTGCATCTCGGGGGCTAATAGAGAATAAGGGCAACACAGGGCGACAGTGTAAAACCAATTTGGTTCAAAGCAAATGAGAATGATTTCGTTTCTTGTTGATCTTTGTCGAGAGCCGGGTAATATGCGGCCTGTTTGATAACAGTTCTCAATAAGGATTCGCTGTGACCCATCATAACGCACTCTCTCTGGTTGCCCTCGCCGTGGCGGCTGGTCTCTCCTCCCAGGTCTTTGCTGCCACCCAGAAGGCGGATGAAGTCGTGGTCGTCAGCGGCTCACGGATGGAGCAAAAACTGGAAGATGTCTCCGGCCCCATCTCGGTGATCACCGCCAAGCAGATTGAAGAGCAGGTCGTCACCAACGTCGCCGACCTGTTCCGCTACGAACCCGGAGTGACCGTGCTCGGCGGTCAGGGTGATGCGCAGACCTTCATCATCCGCGGCATGGGTGAAAACCGGGTCAAGGTGGTGCGCGACGGCGTGCGCCAGAACGATGCCTACAGCAAGGGCGGTGTCGGTCAGAGCTACTTTGATACCGACATGATCAAGCAGGTAGAAGTGGCCAAGGGGCCCGCTTCTGCCGCCTACGGCTCCGATGCGCTGGGTGGCGTGATTGCCATCACCACCAAGGATGCCAGCGACTTCCTCAAGGGCAAGGATAGTTATCTGGACGTGACCAGCGGTTACGCCTCCAGCAGCCACCAGAAGATGGCGGGCTTTACCGGCGCCTTGCGCACTGGTGAAGTGGAGAACCTGCTGCGCTACACCTGGCGCGATGGCGGTGTGACCCAGAATTTCGATTCCACCAAAAACGACTTCGATATCGGTACCCACGCCCTGCTGCTCAAGAGCAAATGGAACCTCTCCGATGAGCAGTTCCTCAAGCTGACCGTTGACTACCTGACCGATGGCGAGGAGCCGGATGCGGTCAAGCTCAACAAGGTCGGTACCGGCACCGCCCGTGTCTTTGATCAGCCCATCACCGACAAGCAGACCGACAACCTCTCTGTGGTGCTGGATCACGGCATCGCGCTGAATCAAGGCTGGGCAGATCGGATGGATAGCAAGGTTTACTTCGCCCGCACCAAGCAGACGCTGGATCAGTACGCCTCATCCAAGTATCCGGTCAGCCCCGGCAACCCCTATGTGACCAAAAACTCGCTGGATCACAACGTGTTCGATCAGAAGAACATCGGCGCCCAGCTGCAGTTCCATAAGGCGGTCGCCAACCATCGCCTGGCCTGGGGGGCTGAATACGAGCACACCGACAACGAACGTACCCGTTACAAGGGGCCGACGACTCCCGGTGATTTTGTCGGCTACAACGAGCTGAGCTTCCCGGCTACCACCAGCGAGCGTAGCGCCCTGTGGGCCTTTGACGAGATCAAGTTTGGCGAGCGCTGGGTGCTGACCCCGGGTGCCCGTTATGACTACTACCGGATGACACCGGACAACGATCCGGCTTACACAGGCGACAAGCTGCACAAGTTCTCCGAAGGGGAGTTGTCACCCAAGCTGGGTCTGGTGTTCAAGGCCCACGAGGCGGCCAACCTGTTCGCCCAGTACAGCCATGGCTTCAAGGCCCCCATGTATGACAGCGCCTTCTCCACCCTGAACCATCAGGCTTACGGCTATCGCATCGAGCCCAACCCGAACCTCAATCCGGAGAGCAGCGACGGCATCGATCTCGGCGTGCGTGGCAACAGCCACGGCTTTAGCTATGAATTGGCCAGCTTCTACAACAAGTTCGACGATTTCATCGAGATGGTGGAAGTGGGTCAGCAGGGACGCACCGCCGTCTACCAGTACCAGAACCTGAGCAAGGCGACCACCAAAGGGGTCGAAGCCAAGGCGGATTACTGGCTCAACAATATCGTCAATGTCTGGGGCAACCTCGCCTACATCGAAGGCAAGGATGGGGATGGCAACTACATCAACAGCCTGAGCCCGCTGAACGGCTCGGTCGGTGTGCGTCTGGAACAGTCCCAATGGAACTTCAACACCGCGCTGCGCTTTGCGGACGACATGGACAAAGTCCGTAAAGACAGCAAAGGCAAGGATTACGTGAAGAGCGCCGGTTGGGGTGTTGTGGATATGTACGCCCAGTTCAACCCGATGACCGATCTGCAGCTCAACGTCGGGGTCTTCAACCTGTTTGACAAGGAGTACACCAGCTACGAGCGCATCGCCGGTCGTGCCCAGGGCTCCGATAACAGCATGATGACCGAACCGGGCCGCAACCTGAGTGCACGGGTCAAATACGTATTCTAAAAAGACAACACACGCAGTGAGCGAGGGCTGTTGCCCGCACCGGATCCCCGCCCTGACAGGCGGGGATTTTTTATACATGTAGCCAGGTGTGAGGTGACCCGCTCACACCATGTTATTCATTGGCTTCGCCTTTTTCTTTGTGTTGGCGAGATATTATGCTATTTGATTCATTGTTAATGACATTTAGTAATTCTTTACAATGGGTGTGCCTAGCTTTTGACTTCGACATCGAACTTTTTCCTCGACACCGCCGACGCTCTTGAGCTGATTACCCGCTTCAATGAGGCCTCTGACGAGCAGACCATAGTGGCCCTGCTGCGTACCCTTAGCCAGCAGATGGGTTTTGACCACTTCCGGCTGGGATTCATCTTTCCCAGTTCGATTCAGCGTCCTGATGTGAGGATTTTTAACGGATGCCCTGCCGAGTGGGTGCAGAGCTACGACAAACAACGTTTCTTTACGGTGGATCCCGTTGTGAGAAAAGGGATGAAGCAGAGCACCCCCATCCTCTGGGGCAGCCTGATCACCGAGTGTTGTGAGCGGCAAGATATGGTGGGGCTGGAGGTGATGCGGCAGGCATATGAGATGGGGCTGCGCGACGGGATCACAATTCCCTGGCATGGGGCTAATGGCCATGTTGGCTTGCTGTCATTGATCACTCGCGCCCCACGAACCGAGCATCAATGGTTGAGTGCCACTCCTTTTTTAAGCTGGCTGGCTGTGCATGTCTTTGAAGCGGTAGCCCGTGTTTGTCTCTGTGTGAGGCAGCCTCAGGAAGAGCTGACGTTACGGGAGCAGGAAGTGTGCCAGTGGGCTGCCGAAGGCAAGCAAGTGAGTGATATTGCCCAGATCCTGGGGATCAAGCCCAGAACCGTCACTTTCCATCTTGAACGGATAGCGGAGAAGCTGGGTGCGAGCTGCAAAAATCAGGCGATATCATGGGCGCTGATGCAGGGTATTGTCAGACTGAACATTGACACGGCACAGATTGAAAATGTGGATGATGACAGTGCATGATGCTGCCTAACGCAAAAAATTGCTCATTACGTAGATTAAATTACTAAAAATGTCAGTTTTGCCAGTGGGTGTGATGATATTGCGCAAGTTATTGCATCTATGCGCGTAGAGAGAGAACAGATGGAAGGTAATTGACTGATAAATAAAGAATAAAAAAGTGGCATGGTCGCTGCTAAAGGTTGGTCGAGTGCTATCTCGTTTAACCAACTTATTTAGGAGCATACACATGCCAACTCCATGTTATATCAGCATCGAAGGTAAAACCCAGGGCAATATCACCGCCGGGGCCTTCACCTCTGACTCAGTCGGCAACATCTTCGTGCAAGGCCACGAAGACGAGATGCTGGTACAAGAGTTCCAGCACGTTGTCACCGTCCCGACCGACCCGCAATCCGGTCAGCCTGCCGGTCAGCGTGTCCACAAGCCGTTCAAGTTCACCGTCGCCCTGAACAAAGCCGTGCCGCTGATGTACAACGCGCTGGCTTCCGGCGAAATGCTGCCGAAAGTGACCCTGAAGTGGTATCGCACCTCCGTTGAGGGCAAGCAGGAGCACTTCTTCTCTACCGTGCTGACCGATGCCACTATCGTTGACATCGACTGCCAGATGCCCCACTGCCAGGACCCGGCGAAGTCTGACTTTACCCAGCTTATCCAGGTCTCCATGGCTTACCGCAAGATTGACTGGGAGCACACCGTTGCCGGCACTTCCGGTGCGGACGACTGGCGCGCCCCCATCGAGGCGTAAGCCTTGCTTCGGTACTTTGGTATTCCTTGTAAGTAGTAATGTGTCTTTGAGCCGGTTGTTCAACCGGCTTCTTGTACTGTGCATTTTCTCCAGCCTGGCCAACGGGTTGGCTGGAGCTTTTCTGTTTTGCCATCCCCCAGCCGGGGTTTGATGCCCTGCGAGTGAGCGCGGAGGGATGGCAAAGCACTAAAGGGTGTCCTGTGATGCAGACCCAATCCGCCCGTAACCCGTGTTCGCCGTTATCTTGGTTGCCCGTTGTGGCACAGGAGAGGGCGGTAGCGTGGTTTGGCGGTTGGGGTCTTGAAGAGGGGCGCAGACATCGCGTGGCCGTGACAAGAGGGGAGAGCCATGGCTAATCAAACCGGATTGCAATTTACCGTCAAGGTGGGGGCGCTGCCCGAGAGCACCTTCGTGGTAGCGAGTTTCCAGCTGGACGAGGGGCTGAACCGGCCGTTCAACCTGCGCCTTGAGCTGGCCAGCAGCCAGCCCGATGTAGACTTTGGCGCCGTGCTGGACCAGCCCTGCGAGCTGATGGTGTGGTACAACGGCGAGCTGCAGCGCAGGGTATGCGGGGTAGTGAGCGAGTTTGCCCAAGGGGACAGCGGCTTTCGCCGTACCCGTTACCGCATTGAGGTGAAACCCGCCTTGTGGCGGCTTGGGTTGCGCCAGAATTCCCGTATCTTCCAGGCGCAAAAGCCCGACGAAATCCTCAGCATCCTGCTGCAAGAGCACGGCATCACCGACTACGCCTTTGCCCTGAAAAACGAGCACGCCCAGCGCGAATACTGCGTCCAGTACCGGGAGACCGACCTCGATTTTGTGAATCGCCTCGCAGCCGAAGAGGGCTTGTTCTACTTCCACGAATTTGAAGCAGGCAAGCATCGCATTGTGTTTGCCGACGACGCCGCGGCCCTGACAGCTGGCCCCGAGCTCTTCTTCAACCTTGGCAACCGCTCGCTGGAACAAGGGCCCTATGTGCGCCAGTTCCACTACCGCGAGGCGGTGCGCCCCTCGGATGTGGAGCTGAAAGACTACAGCTTCAAGACCCCGGCCTATGGCCTCTCCCACAAAAAGCAGGGTGCAGAGCTCGACCATCAACGGGACACTTACCAGCACTTCGACTACCCGGGCCGCTACAAGCAGGACCCGAGCGGCAAGGCCTTTGTCCAGCATCGGCTCGATGCCCTGCGCAACGACGCGGTGGCGGGCAGTGGTAAATCCAACAGTGCCGCCTTGTTGCCGGGCCAGCACTTTTCATTGACCGAACACCCCAACGGCAGCCTCAACACCGACTGGCAAATCGTTCATATCCGCCACACCGGTGAGCAACCCCAGGCCTTGGAAGAAGAAGGCGGCAGCGGCCCGACCGTCTACCACAACGAATTTGGCGTGGTGAAGGCGAGTACCACCTGGCGCGCCCGCATCGGCAGTCCCGAGGCGCCCTACAAGCCGATGGTGGATGGCCCGCAAATCGCCATTGTAGTCGGCCCCGATGGGGAAGAGATTTACTGCGACGAGCATGGCCGGGTGAAACTGCAATTCCCGTGGGACCGCTACGGCTCAAGTAACGACCAGAGCTCCTGCTGGGTGCGAGTATCGCAAGGCTGGGCCGGCGGTCAGTACGGCATGATGGCCATCCCCCGTATCGGCCACGAGGTCATCGTCTCGTTTCTGGAAGGTGACCCCGACCAGCCTATCGTGACCGGTCGCACTTTTCATGCCACCAACCGGCCGCCGTATGAGCTGCCCGCCAACAAGACCCGCACCGTGCTGCGCACCGAAACCCACAAGGGCGAGGGCTTTAACGAGCTGCGTTTCGAAGACCAGGCAGGGCAGGAAGAGATTTACATCCACGGTCAGAAAGACCTGAACTTGCTTATCGAAAACGATGCGGCATGGCACATCAAGCACGACCAGCACACGGATATCGACAATGAGCGGGTGACCCGTATCAAGGCCAATGACCACCTGACGGTGGAGGGTGAGAAGCGGGAGCACATCAAGGCGGACTATTCGCTGACGGTGGATACCTCCCTGCACCAGAAACTGGGTCAATCCCTGTTGGTGGAAGCGGGTGAAGAGGTGCATATCAAGGTGGGTGACAAGTTGGTGCTGGAGGCGGGCTCAGAGATCACCCTCAAGGGGGGTGGCAGCTTTGTCAAAGTTGACCCGAGCGGCATCAAGCTGGTCGGCCCCGCCATCAAACTCAATGCCGGAGGCAGCCCGGGAGCTGGCTCTGGCTGGGCTGGTCAGGCTCCCGTTATTCCCAAAGGGGTTGAGGTGGTCAAAGCTCCAGAACTGGTTGAACTGGTCAAGGCCATTCCTACCGAGAAGGCGATGGAGGCGCTCTTGAAAGAAGAGAAGCCCGCTGCGTTCTACCTCTTTTCTGAATAAGGAGAAAGCATGAAGTTTGCATTTCCCATCCTCACTGCCAAAGGTGAAGAATTCAAGGATGTCAAAGCGCTGACTGCACTTATTAATGGCGAAAAATCCGGTCATTATCTCCTTGGCAATCACAACAAATGGCACGGTGGTATTCATATCAGCGACCAGAGCGCCCCCTGGTGCAAGGATAAATATCCTGTCCGAGCCATTGCTGACGGCAAAGTCGTGGCTTTTCGGATGATGAAGGATTATCTGACCTCTGAATTTCAGGGGGAGTCACTGCGTTATTCCAACTGCTTCTGCCTGGTCCAACACGAATATTGTGAAATCAATGCAGAAACAAAAGCTAAAAACGAGTTCACCTTTTATTCGCTCTATATGCACCTGTTGCCTTGGGATAAGTACCAAAGTACCGAGAGGCTGGTGTTGAAAAAGGGTTGGAATGCTCGCAATTCTGTCCCCCATAGGAATCCCAATGCAGAGCAGCAGCGTGCCGATGCTGCCTTGCCCCGTTTCACTTTGCCTAAGGATACCGAACTGGAGATGGATAGCAGCATTCCCCCCAAAAAGGGGAGTGTTGGGGGCAAGGAGTATGATTTCATCAAGGTAAAGATCAAGAGCAAGCTGTCCAATGCCCAGATAAAAGAGGCTGAAAAGGTGGGGGTATTAGTCAGTGAAGGGAGTTCAGTCTGGATCGCCAATAGCCCGGATGCCGTGACCTTTATCAAGCCCAATGTGCCAACCTGGCTATTCGATCAGATAGATGCAGAGCTATTGAAGGATATGGCTGGGCGTGCAGATCCTGTCTTGGATGATAAAAGTGGTCGCTTGATGGCTGGCAGTGGCAATGTCTCACTGCCAGCTGGCACCAAGTTGCAGTATGATGCCCACCAACTCGAATTCCATTGGATTGGTGATAAAGCGCGCAAGATGGCCAGATGCAAATATGTCATGCCGAGTGGGAGTGACGCTCAGGGGAATTGTGGTCTCGCCTGGGTGTGCGTTGAAGATGAATTTATCAAAGCTAAAAGGCTTCCCCCTTCCCATCTCGACGAGCTATATGTGCTGCCATCTCCCGTGGTAATTGCTGCGGGTGAAACCATAGGCTATCTCGGCTTGGTGGAAACACCGGGGTCCCTGATTGGGGGCAAACAGAGCAAGCATCAGGTTCATCTTGAGGTGTTTACTCAAGATCCCCGTCTGGATGATGTTCTGGCCAACAAGGCGGGAACGCAAGGTGGTGCAATCTATGCCAAAGTGCCTGCCGATTTGATCCTCCATGAGAAGAAGAGTGAGGCAGGCAAATCCAAGTGGGTGGCAACCAAGGATAAAAGCAAGGAAGCGCTGGTTGAAGCAC
Source organism: Aeromonas sp. 600774 (assembly GCF_049175075.1). Taxonomy (NCBI): domain Bacteria; kingdom Pseudomonadati; phylum Pseudomonadota; class Gammaproteobacteria; order Aeromonadales; family Aeromonadaceae; genus Aeromonas; species Aeromonas sp. 600774. The sequence continues at coordinate 221,818 of NZ_JAAKUJ010000003.1, read as the reverse complement.
CCAAGCTGGAAAAGGATGCTGCCAAGCAGGAGTGGATTTGTGTCTCATCAGATAAATATGTCAAGAAAGAGCAAGTTGAGTTATTGAGTCAGCATGACTGGTTGAAGATCGGTTTTAAAAAGATCGATGGTAGTGGCTCCGACGGTTATCTGGATCCCGATGCGCCGCCTTCCCTTTTTACTGATTTGGTGAAAAGCTTTGATAAGAATAAGGATGGCAAGCTGAGCAGCGGCGAAATTCATGCTGCTTTGAGCAATCCGAAAAACAGTGAGCAGTTGCACAAGCTCATTGTCAAACATCTCAGCGAGTGGTATGAAAAGTCTTCAGCCAGCAGTTATCAATGGCTGGATAAGCTTATGACCAAGATTGGCCTGCCAAACTTTGATTTACTGGTTGATCATGAAAAGCAGCGTATCGATAAGCTGGAGTGGATGCAGAGTGCGACCAAGTTAAAGCTGGATAAAGAGGTTTGGCATTTTTCACCAATAGGAATAATGGCATTAATAACAGAGCAGCTCCCAAGCGGAGATACAATCGATTTTAATACCACTCTTGGGATTTATAGAATTTCTAAAAAATCTGCGGAATTTATATTGTCTTGGGAAGCATACATGCCCAAACCATATGTCCCCAAAGGAGATCAGTCAAGTGGCGTTACTATTGGGTATGGGTACGATTTAGGACAACAAGAAATCTCATCAGCACGGACTATGTTGAGTGATTATTATACGGCGACACAGGTGGAGCGTTTGTTAACCGCAATTGGCAAAAAAGGGGATAATGCAAGAGCTATTGTTCATGAATTATCTGACATTTCGATTGATAAAGAACGAGCACTAGATATGGCAATGCGTTTAAAGGAACGATACTGTCAAGTTGTTGTCAACACTTACCCACAAGCTATTAACCTACCTCCAGATAGTGCTGGTGCCATATTGTCATTGGTTTATAACAGAGGTCCATCATTAAAAAAACCGAAAATAGGGGATCCAATAGATAGTCGTCGTGAAATGAGAGAAATAGGCGATGATTTTTCTAAAGGGAATATTAAAAACATACCTGCCAGACTAAGGAGTATGAAAAGGCTATGGGCTAACCAGCGGGGCCTAAGAGACCGCCGTGAAGGTGAAGCTAAATTTATTGAAGAAGAATTGGCTGGGGGAGAATGATATGACTAGTATTTTAAGTAGGTTACTGTTCATTTTTATTTTTTTGTTTTCAACATATGCACATGCGTGTGGTAATAACAACAATGCAATTGTTCAGGGCCCTTTCAGAGATATATCCTTCAATGAAGGATATATCTGCTTTCAAAGCACTTCAGATAAAAAAGATATAGAGTTTTATCTTGGGTATGAGTCACCTAAGGGAACGCAAAATCATTTGATTGATACTTTTTATCATTCAGATGCACCAGTGGAATTAATGTCTGTTTTTTTTGTTTCTGTAAATAAAGAGAGGAATGTTGCTATACTTCTTCGCTGGAATGTAAATTATGAAAATAATGGTATAGAATATCCTTATTTTTATGAAATTAAAACATATCGAAAAAGTAAAGAAGGAAAGTATGAACTAAATTTAAGTTCAGAAACTGATGATGCTCTTTCTGGTTATCAGATTGTAAAAAATGGTAAAATGCAAAATTATGCATTAGACAATGCCAAAAAAATTAAAAATTATCTTATTGATAAGTATGGTGCATAAATAAAGGAAGGTTCATAGAGCCCGTAAGCTCGATTTGTACCGTTCTAGTTATCACCTGACACCGGCTTAACGCCGGTGTATTTTTATCTTGAGTTGCAGGATAGCTCGAAGATGTGCTGTATCCAGATGATTTTTCGTTGTGAGGATGGATTTAAATTTGAATCCGAGATGCAGATCCTAGTGATGAAGAAAAGTGATTAGGGGACAAAAAAGAAACCCGCCATGGGCGGGTGGAAGGATTGCAACACTAACCAGGAGGAGGTGTTACCAAGTAGACCCTGTACCTTCGGTAATAGTTCAATTTTATTGAAGTTTTTTCGATTTCTTAGCGGGGTTTCCATCGGGATCTGCGGGGGCGGATGAGTTATCATTCTGCTCCCGTCATCCGGTTGCAGAGGATCTATGCCCGCGTTTTCCTGGTTAGCGCTCTTTTTCGGCGCCTTCTATTTTGTCTACGGTGCTTACTTGCCGTTCTGGTCGCTCTGGCTGGAGGGGGTGGGCGTCAGCGCCGAGATGATTGGTCTCCTGCTGGGAGCGGGGATGGCGATCCGCTTTGCCGGCAACCTGATGGTGATGGGGCAGATCAAGGGGGCGGGCCATCTGCTGCCGGTTACCCGGTTGCTCTCCCTGCTCAGTCTGCTGGCCTTTCTCGGCTTCTATCTCAGCCATCACCTCTGGTGGCTGGTGGGCTTGACCCTGCTGGCGAACTTTATCTATCCGACCCTGATGCCGGTGGGGGAGGCGCTGGCGACCCGCATGGTGGTGCAGGCGCACCTCGATTACGGCAAGGTGCGGCTGTGCGGCTCGTTTGCCTTTATCGTCGCCTCTACCCTGGTAGGGGCGCTGGTGGGCAACTTCGGTAGTGACTGGATTTTGCACACCATGGTGGCGGGGCTGGTGCTGATGCTGCTGCTCAGCTGGCTGCCGCTCTATCCGGCGCCACAGGATAGTCAGGACGAGCGCGCCAAGGCGTCCTTGCTGGCAACCCTGCGCAGCGCACCGGTGCGCCGTTTCCTGCTGCTGACAGCTCTGCTGCAGGGGAGCCACGCCGCCTATTACGGTTTCAGCGCCATCTACTGGAAGGCGCAAGGGTATAGCGGCACTATCATCGGCTATCTGTGGGCGCTCGGGGTGGTGGCGGAGATCTGTATGTTTGCCGCCGACAAGCGTTTCTTGCAGCGCTTTGGCGCCCAGAGTCTCTTTATCGCCGGTGCCATCGGTTGTGTGGTGCGCTGGGTATTGCTGGGGGCCTCGACCGAGTTGTGGGTGCTGGTGCTGGGGCAATTGCTCCACTCGGTGACGTTCGGTATGAGCCATCTGGGGGCGGTGCGCTTTATGACCCGTCAGCTACCGGCCGAGCAGTTGATCCCGACTCAGGCGCTCTATGCGGCCCTTGGCCTCGGCATGACGGTGGCGGCCCTGATGGCACTCTGCGGCGTGCTGTTCGAGCCTCTCGGCGGCGGCATCTTCTTCCTGATGGTGCTGGTGGTCTTGCCGGTGCTCTTCCTGCGGCTGCGCCCCTTTGCGCCGTCTGCGCAGGAGAGTGCTCCAGCCTGATATTTGTCTATTTGAATCATCTCCTCACAAAAGGGAGAGCCACGGCTCTCCCTTTTTCGTTGTTGCAGTTTGCGGCGTTACTGCTGCTCGCCAAGATAGAGGCGGCTGAGACGGCGCCAGGTATCCGAGCCGATGGTGCCGGCAAGCAGCTCATTGGAGGCGGCATCAAAGCGTCCATCCGGCAGCCAGCCCAGTTGGGGCAGCAGTTGCGCCAGCGTCACGTCATTGTGTTGCAGTTCCCGCTCCAGCGCTTCCCAGAAGGCGCTCCCCTTGACGTAAAAGAGCGGGTAGTAGGAGCGATCGCCCGCCAGCACCTCGCGAGCTGCCCGATAGAGGCCGCTCTCGCGATGGGGCATCTGTTTGCCCCGCTCGGCCAGCTCGTTGACCGCCGTGACTTGATGCAGCCGAAAGCGGCGCAGCGCCTTGATGGCGAGGTACTCGGCGAGGCTCTCGTTGACCCAGGTGGGTTGTGGAGCAGAGTGGCGAGCGCTGAGGATATGCACCGCCTCGTGGGCCGAGGTGCGCAGCAGGCGCAAGGGGGCCTGTGGCGTCGGTTTGCCAGCCTCGGTGGGGTAGTTGGCGACAAACACCTGATCCCCGGCGGCGCCGCCAAGGGAGCGGGTCGCCACATCCCGCCCCAGCCACACCAGTTGCCATGGATGAGTGGGTGGCTCCACATCGAGCTGGAAGGCCAGATAGTCGATGATCTCATTCAGTTGCTGCTGCAAGGCTGGCAGATCGAGCTGGTTGGCGGTCTCGTCATGGCTCAGCACCAGCCGCGGATCCGGCTTGGTGACGGGCACAGTGTCCAGACCAAATGGCAGGATCAGCGGCGGCTGGTTGACATCCGGCAGTGGTTGGCAGCTGCCATCCGGCAGACAAACCCTTCCTTGGCGACTCCCCATCTGGCGCACAAAGTTACCCCACTCGGTCAATAGCCACTGGTCAGGGGCAAACAGCAGCGACTGTTGGGCCGAGGCATCAGCACCCTCTGCCGGAGCCGGTGTGAGCGTGATCTGCCAGCCGATCTCCTTGCAGGAGAAGGGCTGGTTGAGGGCAACCGGCTGGTTGTCTGCAAGGCAGACCAGCGCGGGGGAAACCGGCGTGGCACTGCCCGGCAACTGACGAGCGGGGAGCAGGGTAAAGGGAGGTTTGCCCTGCATAGTGAGGTGCACTTGCAGCACATTGGCGCTGGCGCTCTGCTCGATAAGGTAGCGGGGGCCGTTCGCGTCATTGCCAGCGCAGGCCCACAGCGGCAGCAGCCACAGGGCAAACAGGGTGATATGACGACTCATAAGAGGGTTAGCGCTCCTGCTCGTAGCCCAGCAGATCGCCGGGCTGGCATTTGAGTTCACGGCAGATGGCCTCCAGGGTGGAGAAGCGCACCGCCTTGGCGTGGCCATTCTTGAGGATCGAGAGGTTGGCCTCGGTGATGTCGATGCGCTGGGCCAGTTCGCGGGCGGTCATTTTGCGCTCGGCCAGCAGGGCATCGAGCCGGATGATAATGGGCATGGGATCCTCACACCGTCAGTTGTTGTTCATCGGCCAGCTGCTTTGCTTCCCGCATCACCAGTGCCAGCGCCGAGACGATCAATCCACCCAGCAGCAGCTGAAAGTTTGAGGAGCTGATATTGATGGTGCAGTACAGTTCAGGGCCATGCAGAGTGAGCACTATATCCAGCAGTGGCGTGGTGATGATCTCGGCGATGAAACTGGCACACAGCAGCAGTCCGATCATCTTGTAACGACGGATCTGGCCGAAGGTGAACAGCATAGCGCGTCGATAGCCACGAAACAGCTGGAGCAGTTGCCACAGGATGAGCATGAAAACTACATCAGGCAGCAGCATGACCAGGGTCGCCAGCAGGCGGGTTCCCATACTGAGGGAGTAGTCGGCAATCGAGGGGGCCGGAGTGGTCACTACTGGCGAGGGCATGTTCAGTGGGACATTGCGGAGTGTGGAACCGTCATTCACTGCCAGGGCATCGACCAGCTCCTGATGCAGATAGTCGTTGCCACCCAACAGGTGTGACCAGGCTCCCATGACGGTCATAAGTGGTGTGGCCACCAGTGCAAATAGTAGAACCCACTCGATCAGGCCGCTCATTCGTTCGAGCTTGTTGTGTTTCATCGTTTATCTCCAGATGGAATGTGACAGAAAGATTAGGGCCATGAACGGTGCTGCCAGCAGGGTCAGCAGCAGGAACCATTCGATGAGGTCGCTGATGTGTCCGAGCGTGTGGTGTTTCATCGTTTCACCTCTTGCTTGAAAGAGAAAGATGGAGCGTGCGCGCATGAAATTATTGTTTATCAATAAACAGGCGCTAGTGTTTATCGTTTTACGATATAGTGTCAAGGCTGAATTTATTGAAAAACGATAAATTCAATCTGACTGCAGGGGGATGACTTTTGGCTGTCGCCTCTCTAGACTGGCGAGGTTGTATACAAAAACTCAACATCTACAAGGGGTTATCGATGCACCAGGGATGGCTGCTGATCGGATTGTCGCTCATCTATCTTGGGCTGCTGTTTCTGATCGCCTTCGTGGCAGACAAGCACAAACGGCACCGTCTCAAGGGGCAACCTCTGCTCTACAGCCTGTCGCTGGCGGTCTACTGCACTTCCTGGACCTTCTTCGGCACAGTGGGGCAGGCGAGTGAATCCCCTTGGTCACCGGTGCCCATTTACCTTGGCCCCATGCTGGTCTTTCTGTTTGGCTGGCGGCTACTGGCCCGCCTTATTCTGGTGGCCAAGCGCGAGCACATCACCTCCATAGCCGACTTTATCGCCGCCCGTTACGGCAAATCCCAGCGGCTTGCCATGGTGATCGCCCTCATCGCCATCATGGGGATCCTCCCCTATCTGGTGTTGCAGCTCAAAGCCATCGTTACCGGGCTGGATCTGCTGATGGTCAACAGCGGCGGCATCAGCCCGACCAGCAACACCAGCGAATTGGCGCTCGGGGTCACTCTGCTGCTGGCGCTGTTCAGCATCCTGTTCGGCACCCGCCATCTCGATGCCACCGAGCACCACAGGGGGATGGTGGTAGCCATCGCCTTCGAGTCGGTGGTCAAATTGCTGGCCTTTATCGCGGTGGGGGGCTTCGCCCTCTGGCTGATCCTGAGCAAACCGGGCGAGGCTCACGAGGTGGTGACTCGCGACTTCTTTGCACAGGTGGTGGCGGTGAGCCCTGGCAACCTGCTGGAGCTTGCCATCTATACGGTGCTGGCGATGTGCGCCGTCATCTGCCTGCCGCGCCAGTTTCATGTGACTGTGGTGGAGAACAATCAGGGACAGGATCTGCATTGGGCGCGCTGGATCTTCCCGCTCTACCTGTTCGTGATGGGGCTCTTTATCTGGCCGCTGGCGCTGGCGGGCAAGCAGTGGGTGGGGGCCGACATGGCCTCCGACACCTATGTGATCAGCCTGCCGATGGCCCTCGGGTTCGATGGCATGGCAATGCTGGCGTTTCTCGGCGGCACCTCGGCGGCCACTGGCATGGTGATCGTCTGCACCATCGCGTTGGCGATCATGGTGAGCAACGATCTGGTGCTGCCGGTGCTGCTGCGCCGCTTCTGGCGGCAGGGGCGTGACGAGCGGCTGGTACGGCTGCTGTTGCAGGTGCGCCGTGGCGCCATCCTGCTGATCTTGCTGGCGGCCTGGGGGCTCTACCTTTGGCTCGGCGATCTCACCAGCTTGTCGCGCATCGGCTATCTCTCTTTTGGCGCGGTGGCCCAGTTTGCGCCAGCCCTGCTGCTCGGTCTTTACTGGCGTCACGGCAATCGCAAGGGGGTCTATCTTGGGTTGAGCCTCGGGGTGAGCCTCTGGTTCGTCACCCTGCTGGTGGAGAGCGGGCTGCTGGCCGGTTCACCGCTGGCCGAACTGCTGGCACCGCCGGACTGGCCCGCATTTCGCGAGCTGAGTCTCGGAGCCTGGTGCATCTTCCTGAGCCTGCTATTCAACCTGCTCGGTTATGTGGCGGGCTCGCTGCTGTCGCGCCCTGCGGTGAGCGAGCGGCTGCAGGCGGCCAACTTTGTCGGCAAGCCGAGTCGCGATACCGCCGCCCTCTATCAGGCGCGGGTCTCGGTCAAGGAGCTGGAGATGCTGGCGGCCCGCTTTGTCGGCTCAAGCCGGGTCAAACGCGCCTTTGGTCGTTTCGCCGGTGAGCGGGGCGGCACCCTGGCGCCCCAGATGCAGGCTTCGGCCGAGCTTATCGCTCACACCGAGCGGCTGCTGGCGGGGGTGTTTGGTACCTCATCGGCACGGCTGGTGCTCGCCTCTGCCCTGCAGGGGCGCAACATGCAGCTCGAGGAGATCGCCACCATCGTCGATGAAGCCTCCGACGTTTTTCGCTTCAACCGCGGCCTGCTGCAGGGTGCGATCGAGCATATCGGGCAGGGGATCTCGGTGGTGGACAGGGAGCTTCGGCTGGTGGCCTGGAACCGCCGTTACATCGAGCTGTTCCACTATCCGCCCGGGCTTATTCAGGCAGGGCGCCCCATTGAAGAGATCATCCGCTACAACGCGCAGCAGGGGCTCTGTGGCCCCGGCGATATCGAGGATCATGTGGCGCGGCGGGTCGCCTTTATGAAGCGGGGCAGCGCCCATATCTCGGCGCGGGAGCGCCCGGATGGGCGAGTAATCGAGATGCAGGGCAACCCCATGCCCGCCGGTGGTTTTGTCATGACCTTTACTGACATCACCCCGTTTCGCGATGCCGAACGGGTGCTGCGCGAAGCGAACGAACATCTGGAGGCACGGGTGGCCGAGCGCACCCGTGAGCTCTCCGAGCTCAACCGTCAACTATTGCTGGTGAACCAGCAGGTGGAGCGGGCCAACCACTCCAAGAGTCGCTTTCTGGCGGCGGTCAGCCACGATCTGACCCAGCCCCTCAATGCGGCCAAGCTGTTTACCTCCTCCCTGCTGGAGATGTTGCCCGCCGAGGGGGAACCGGCACGTATCGCCCACCATATCGACGATGCGCTGGGGGCGACCGAGGATCTCATTAGCGATCTGCTCGATATCTCGCGGCTTGAAGCGGGCAAATTCAAAGCCAGGAAACTCGACTTCGCCCTGCATGACTTGTTCGACAACCTCAAGGCGGAATTTGGGGTATTGGCACAGGCGGGGGGGATCCACTTCTCGGTGGTGGAGAGCAAGCATGCGGTGCATAGCGATGTGCGGCTGCTGCGCCGGGTGTTGCAGAATTTCCTGACCAATGCGTTTCGCTACAATCCGGGGGGGCGGGTGCTGCTCGGTTGTCGCAGGTCAGGAAGCAAGATCCGCATCGAGGTGTGGGACAACGGCCCCGGTATCCCGCAGGACAAGCAGGAGGCTATTTTTGACGAGTTCTCCCGTCTCGATCACTCCCGTACCGCCAAGGAGCAGGGGCTGGGTCTGGGGCTCGCCATCGCCCGCGGCATCTCGCAGGTGCTTGGCCATCAGCTCACCCTGCAAAGCTGGCCGGGCAAGGGATCGGTCTTTGCGGTGACCCTCAATCTGGCGACCCGGCCGGTCACGGCCCATCAGCTGGCGGCGCCGGTGGTGCGTGACAGCCAGCTGGAAGGCGTAGCTGTGCTCTGCATCGACAATGAGCGGGATATTCTGACCGCCATGAGCACTTTGCTCAGCCGTTGGGGCTGCGAGGTGCGTTGCGCCGTCGATCTGGCCGAAGCCGAAGCGCTGGTGGCAGACGGGTTTGTGCCGAGACTGGTGCTCTCCGACTATCACCTCGACGATGGCAAGACCGGGCTGGAGGCGCTGGCTGCGCTGCAACAGGTGTGTGGTGACGAGTTGGGGGGCATCGTCATCAGCGCCGATCGCAAGAGCGAGTTGCAGGTGCAGATCCGTGAGCGAGGGTATGGCTACATCAGCAAGCCGGTCAAACCGCTCAAACTGCGGGCCCTGATGAACAGCCTGCTGCTGAGGTAAACAGGGGGATGTTGCTTATGGCTCCATAAGGGGCTCAATAAAAGCGGCTACCTTGTCGCGGATTTTGGGCTGGGCCGCCGGGGTGGGATGAATACCATCGTTCATCATAAGTTCAGGGCGCAGCGCAATATCATCCATGAAGAAGGGCAGCAGGGGCAGATCGTTAGCCTGGGCCAACTCGGGAAAGATCTGTTCAAACTGGCGCAGATAGCGGGCACCGTAGTTGCGGGGAAGCTGGATTTGGGTCAACACCACACGGGTCTGCTGTTCCTTGGCGAGCGCGATCATACTGGCCAGATTCTGGCGGGTAATGGTCGGTGCGAAGCCGCGCAGGCCATCGTTGCCCCCCAGTTCGATCAGCAGCCAGTCCGGCTTGTGCTCCTTCAGCAGGGCGGGCAGACGGGCCAGAGCCCCTTGTGTCGTTTCACCGCTGATGCTTGCATTGAGCAGGGTGTGTTTGCCCCCCTCTGCCTGCCATTTCTGGTTGAGCAGGGCGGGCCAGCTCTGCTCAACCTGCATCAGATAGCCGGCGCTCAGGCTGTCTCCCAGTACCAGCAGGGTCTGGGCCTGAGCCGACGAGAGCAGGCTGCCGAGGCCAACGAACAAGGCAAACAGAATACGCACCATCAATTCAACTCCCGCTATGGATTGTCATCAAGGGATTGGAACAAAGGATACAGAGCATGAGTTCAACCCCCATTATTGTCGTCAAGGGCCTCGGCAAATCGGTTCGCCTCGGCCAGGAAAGCCTCACCATCCTTGAAGGGATCGATCTGCAAGTCAATAGCGGCGAGACGGTGGCCCTGGTTGGCGCCTCCGGCTCCGGCAAGTCCACCCTGCTGGGGCTGCTGGCCGGGCTCGATCTGCCGAGTCAGGGGGAGATCGAGATCCTCGGCAAATCTCTCGGTGAGCTGGATGAGGAGGGGCGGGCCCGATTGCGCGCCGAGCAGATCGGGTTTGTGTTCCAGTCGTTTCTGCTGCTCCCGACCATGACGGCGCTGGAGAATGTGATGCTGCCTGCCGAGCTGCGTGGCGAACGCCACTGCGAGCCGAGGGCCCGCGAGCTGTTGGCGGCAGTCGGGCTTGGCGAGCGGTTGCACCATCTGCCGCCACGGCTCTCCGGCGGCGAGCAGCAGCGGGTGGCCATCGCCCGCGCCTTTATGACCCGTCCCAGCCTGCTGCTGGCGGATGAGCCGACCGGCAACCTCGACAGCAAGACCGGCGAGAAGGTGATCGAGCTGCTGTTTGAACTCAATCGCAAGCACGGCACCACCCTGGTGGTAGTGACCCATGATCATCAGCTGGCCGAGCGTTGCCAGCGGCAACTGGTCATGACGGCGGGCAGACTGGATCGCGAGGTGGCCCATGATGTGGTGTAACGGGGTGAGCTGCGGATCAGGCGGGAGATACAAGGGATGATGCAGTGGCGATTGGGATGGCGGCTGCTGCGCCGGGAAGGGTTCAGTGGCGAGCTACGCTGGTTTGTGCTGGCGCTGGCCCTGAGCGTGGCGTGCGTCTTGAGTGTGGCGCTGGTCGCGGATCGGCTCGATGCCGGGCTCAAGGCGTCGGGCCGCGACTTTATCGGGGCGGATCGGGTGTTGCGCACTGCCGCCGCCCTGCCGGATGGCTGGCTGACTCGGGCGAAACAGGATGGTCTGATGGTGCAGACCACCGTCAGCTTCAACAGCATGCTGTTTCACGGTGATGTGTTGCAGCTCGCCTCCATTCGGGCGGTGCCCGACGGTTTCCCCTTTTACGGCAAGCTGGAGCTGGAACCGGCCCGAGCCCCGGCCCCCGGCGAGATCTGGCTCTCCGCCCGGGTAATGCAGCTGCTTAAGGCCAAAACGGGGGATGAGCTGGAGGTGGGCAATACGGTGCTCAAGGTGGCAGGCCTGCTTGGTGAGGAGCCGGGTCAGGGCTTCAGCCCCTTCCTGCTGGCGCCGCGGGCGCTGATCCACAGTGCCGATATCGAGGCGACCGGTGCCCTGCTACCCGGCAGCCGCCAGCAGTGGCGCTATCTGTTCAAGGGGCCGCGGGAATCGCTGGCCCGTTACGAGCAATGGTTGTTGCCACAATTGCAGGCCGGACAGAAGTGGATCAAACCGGATGACAGCGAATCCCAAGTGGGCCGCTCGCTGGCCAATGCCGAGCGTTTCTTCCGGCTTGCTTCCCTAAGCGGGGTATTGCTGGGGGCGTTGGCGATGGGGATCGCGGTGCGCCACTTTGCCGAGCGCCAGACCAATATGGTGGCGCTGCTCAAAACCCTGGGGGCATCCCGTCGCTCGCTCTGGCAACTGATGGGAACCCTGCTGCTGTCGTTGACGCTGATCGGCGCGTTGCTGGGTCTGGTCGCGGGTACGGCCATGCAGTGGATCACCTTGCAACTGCTGGGGGACCTGCTGCCGCCGGATCTGCCGCCTCCCTCTTGGCGCCCCTTTGCACTGGGAGTAGCGGTGGCGCTCTTTATCACCCTGCTGCTCGCTTTTGTGCCCTTCTTGCGGCTGCTGAAAGTGCCGCCGCTGCGGGTATTGCGTCGGGAGCTGGAGGCGGGCATTCCCCCCTGGCTGGCCCTGCCGGTCGGGTTGCTCGGGCTGTTTGCGCTGGTTTGGGGCTTTACCGCCGATGTGCGGCTGGCGCTGGGTCTGGTGGGTGGCATGGGCTTGCTGATGGGGCTGCTGGCCCTGCTGGCGGCGCTGATGTTGCGGCTGGGAGCAAACGTGAACGGGCCTCATGCCTTGCGGTTGGCGCTGGCCCACCTGTCGCGCGAGCGCAGCAGCGGCCTGTTCCAGCTGGCGGGCTTTGCGCTGGCATTGATGCTGTTTGGCTTGCTCTGGGCGGCAAGGGTCGATCTGCTGGATGAGTTTTCGGCTCGTCTTCCCGTCGATGCACCCAACCGTTTTCTGGTCAATGTGGCCGAGAATGAGCGGGAGGGGATCCTGAGCGAGCTGGCGGCAGCCGGGGCCACCACCTCCGACTTCTACCCCATGGTGCGTGGCAGGCTGACCCATATCGCCGGTGAGGCGGTGGGCGAGGGGGCCAGCAGTGGCCGCGAGGGGGTCGATCGGGAGCTCAACTTCACTACCACCGCCACCCTGCCAATCGACAACAAGCTAGTGGCCGGGAAATGGCTCGCCGGGCCCGGCGAGGTGTCGGTGGATAGCGAGTTGGCCAAGCGACTCGATATCAAGCTGGGGGACATGCTCGCCTTTACCATCGAGGGTCGCAGTTTCGGCGCCAGGGTTACCAGTCTGCGCAGCATCAAGTGGGACAATATGCGCCCCAACTTCTACATGATCTTCTCCGGGGATCTGCTGGCACCCTTCTCCCGCACCTGGCTTGGCAGCTACCGGTTGCCCGAGGCTGGGCGTACTGCCGAGGTGGAGCTTATTCGCCGCCACCCCACGGTGAGCCTTATCGATGTGGATGACCTGATTGCGCGGCTTACGCAGGTATCTGAGCAGGTGAGCCGGGCACTGGCGTTGATGCTGGGGCTGGTGACGGTGGCGGCTCTGCTGGTGCTGCTGACCCAGACACAGGCCAGCATGGCTCAGCGTCGGCGCGAGCTGTTGCTGATGCGCACTCTGGGTGCCAGCAGCGATCTGCTCAGGAAGATGCTGCGCTGGGAGCTGGTGGCCAGTGGTGCGCTGGCGGGGCTCTGTGCCGCCATGGTGGTGGAGCTCTGCTCCTTTGGCCTGCAGTGGTGGTGGTTCGAGGGGCAGTGGCAGTTCCACTGGGCCATCTGGCTTGGTCTGCCGACGCTGGGGGCGCTGCTGGTGACGCTGGCGGGGCAGGGAATGCAGCGCCAGCTGCTGGCTGGCACCCTGAGCGATCGGCTGCGGGGTCTGGGTCAGGGATTGTTGTAATCCCGCCAGCGTGAGCCGATGCACACAAGGTGCAAACAATAAGCAAGCAGCCCGGCCATTGGTCGGGCTGCTTGCTATGCGAGGTATTGATGAACAGGATCAGAGAGCTGGCATCGGTTAACGGGGCTCGCGCAGCAGATTGGCGAGGGCACTAGGCAGTTCGGGATAGCTGAAGTGAAAACCGGCCTGTTGCAGCCGGGCTGGTAGCACTTTTTGCCCGGTCAGCAGCAGGTCTGCCGCTTCGCCCATGGCCAGTCGCAACAGGGGGGCGGGAACGAAGAAGAGGTGCGGTCGGTGCAGGGTAGCGGCCAGCGTCTCGCTGAACTCCCGATTGCTGACCGGATGGGGCGCCGTTCCGTTGAAGATGCCGCCGCACTCTTCGTGCTCCAGCAAGAACAGCATGGCGCGTACCAGATCCTGCACATGGATCCAGCTCATTATCTGTTTGCCCGAGCCCATGGGGCCGCCGAGGCCGAGTCGGTAGGGGGGGAGCATTTTGGGTAGCGCGCCTCCCTCCATGCCGAGTACCAGTCCGATTCGTACGATACAGACTCGGGTCTGGCTGCTCTGGGCCTCCTGCGCCAGGGTTTCCCATTGCTGGCAGAGCTGGTGGGTAAACTCGTCGTGGGGAGAGCTGCACTGCTCGTCGAGGGTTTCGGTACCCTGTTTGCCATACCAGCCGATGGCGGAGGCGTTGATCAGCACCTTGGGCGGTGTGCTGGAGAGTTTGATGAGATCCACCAGCTGCTCGGTCAGCAGCCAGCGGCTATCGCAGAGCAGTTGTTTGCGCGACTCGCTCCAGCGCCCGGCGGCAATGGGTTCACCCGCCAGATTGATCACGGCGTCCACGTCATTGAGGTCATCGAGTCGGTCTAGGTTATCCAATACCTTGATATCGTGACCCAGCAGGGAGTATGCGCGGCTCCCCTGCCTGCTCAATACCACGACCTCGTGATTGACCTTGAGATGGGCAACCAGCTTGCGGCCGATAAAGCCTGTTCCGCCGGTAATCAGAATTTTCATGCTGCACACTCCTGCTCCCTTTTGCTCTACTCTAATTGGCTGATTCTGGATCAACAAGCAGGGTCGCAGAGTATGTGATGAGCAACTCAACTGTGTTAACCGTGCCGCTGATTTGCCGCCAGGTGTGGAATAATAGCGTTAACTGATTGATTTCTGTCGGGTGGTTATTTTGCTCCATCGAAGTCATTGCGATCCTTGTCGCCTTCCATCCGGGCTGTCCCCCGACTTGCACAATAAAGAGGCCGCATGCCATTTCGTCGATTGAAACTTCGTCAGCTCTACAAGCGGCTTCTGGTGTCGCTGTTGATTGGGGTGGGGATCCTGCTGCTGGGGGGGGCTGCCATCATCTGGCAAACTGTTTCGGAGATAGAGCGGGATGCGGAGTCTCGTTTGCAGCGGGCTATGGAGATGTTCGACAGGACCTTCAATCATGCTCGGCAAGCAGCCATCAATTTGGAGGGGATGCTGGGTCACCCCTGCCAGGAGGCGGCACAGCGGTTGCGCGAGCAGGTGACTACGGTACCCGATGTGCGTTCCGCCAATCTGGCTATTGGTAGCCACATCTACTGCACCTCGCTCTATGGTGACTACGATGGTCTCTTCAATCCGGACATCTATGTGGAAGGCAGGCTACAACTGCTACCGGGTAATGAGGTCACACCGGATCGTCCGTTGATCGTGCTGCGTCACCAGACAGACAAGGGGAGTGTATTGATCGTGGTAGATGGGTACTACCTGCGCAATACCCTGGATATCTCCAGCAAGAATTCACGGATTGCCCTGGTGGTGGGAAATACGGCGCTGTTTGGTTCGGGCCAGATGGGGCCCGCCCCTTCTGCTACGGAAGAGGGGTATCTATCCTATCGGTCAGCCAGTTTCCCTTACCAGGTAGCCACTCAGGTCACTAACCATGATTATCTGATCCACGCTTGGCGCCACTCCGCAGGCAGTATCGTGCTCTATCCTCTGCTGGCCTTGCTGGTCGGGATCGGTTCCTTCAGGCTGATGGGGCGTAGCCGCTCACCATCAGAGGAGCTCAAGCGGGCGTTGATCGAGGAGGAGTTTATCCCCTACCTGCAGCCGGTGGTTTCCGGTGAGGATGAGCGATGGCATGGCTGTGAGGTGCTGATGCGCTGGCAACATCCCAAGCAGGGGATGATCTCGCCGGATCGCTTTATTCCGCTGGCGGAAGATAGCGGGTTGATCGTGCCCATGACCAGCCTGCTGATGACTCAGGTGCGCGACTATTTCTCCCCTGATGCCCGCAAGTTGCCAGCCGGATTTCATTTCGGTTTCAACATTTGTGCCAGTCACTGCAAGGATTTGAGCTTGGTGACCGACTGCAGGGATTTTATCAACGCCTTCAAGGATAACCCCGTCAAGTTGGTGCTGGAGCTGACCGAACGGGAGCTGATTGTTGCGGACGAGACGACCGACAAGCTGTTTGCTGAATTGCGTCAGTTGGGAGTCATGATCGCCATCGATGACTTTGGTACCGGCCACTCCAGCCTGACTTATCTGCAGCAGTTCCAGGTAGATGCGCTCAAGATCGATCAGAGCTTTGTCGGAATGATCGGGTCTGATGCCCTTTCCAGCCATATCGTCGAGAATGTGATCGATCTTGCAACCCGGCTGGGTTTGAAGCTGGTTGCGGAAGGGGTGGAGACTGAGGTGCAGTCGGACTACCTGCGGACTCGCCATGTTGATTATTTGCAAGGGTATCTCTATGGCCGTCCCATCCCGATGAAGCAGTTTTGCAAGACCCTGTTTGGCTGATGGGTTGCGTTGAGGACATAAAAAAACCAGCGATGCTCGCTGGTTTTTTGTTGATACGGTTTGGCTTGGGCGATCAGAGCATGCGCTGGAGGGCGCGGGCCAAGCGTTTGACCCCCTCCTCGATGGTCGCTTCATCGACGCAGGAGAAGCTCAGACGCAAGGTGTTCTTGATCTCTGGGCGCACGTAGAAGGGGGCGCCGGGTACGAAGGCCACCTTCTCCTTGATCGCCTCGTCAAACAGCGCCATGGCACTGATGTGGTCAGGCAGGGTCAGCCAGAGGAACATGCCCCCTTCGGGTCTGGTGTAGCTGACGCCGGGCGGGCAGTGACGGGCAAGCGCGGCTTCCATGGCGGCACGCTGGCGACCATAGACCTCCTTGATCTTCTCCAGATGGGCATCCAGTGAATTGTCGGTCAGGAAGCGGTGCAGCACCTGCTGGCTGAAGGCGTTGCTGTGCAGGTCGGTGGCCTGTTTGGCGATAGTCACCTTCTTGCGCAGCCACTCCGGCACCAGCATCCAGCCCAGACGGAAGGCGGGCACCACGGTTTTCGAGAAGGAGCCGAGCAGCACGGTATTGTTTGGCGCCAGCTTGGCAATCGGGGGCAGATGTTCCCCTTCGAAACGCAGCTCGCCGTAGGGGTCATCTTCCACCATCAACAGCTCGTGGTTGACCAGTCGTTCGGCTAGCGCCTCGCGATTGGCACGGCTGTAGGAGACGCCGCTCGGGTTCTGGAAATTGGGCACGCCGTAGAGCAGCTTGGCATTTGAGCCGTTTGCCAGCAACGCATCCAGCGCCGCCAGATCCAGTCCAGCTTCGCCGAGGGTAATTGGCTTGAAGGTGGGTTGGTAGACAGAGAAGGCCTGGATGGCGCCAAGGTAACCCGGCTCTTCAATAATGAGATCCTGTCCCTCGTCGATCAGTACCTTGCCCAGCAGATCCAGCGCCTGCTGGGAGCCGCTGGTAATGAGGATGTTGTCCGGATTGACCTGCATGCCGTGGCGGGCCAGATAGCGGTCGGCAATATACTGGCGCAGTGGAGCGAAGCCCTCTGTCGCCGCATATTGCAGGGCGGCAGCCCCTTGCTCGCGCAGTACATCCTGACAGGCCTGATCGATCGCCTTGACCGGAAACAGATGGGGGTTGGGCAGGCCACCGGCGAAGGAGATGATCTCCGGATTGGCGGCAACTTTGAGGATTTCACGGATAAAGGAAGGTTCGACTTTCTCGAAGCGCTGGGCAAAAAACGGCTGCATAGACAATTCTCTCGGCATGTGGGCGGTCGCTCCATTCGACCGCCAGGTTATCCGTTTGTATCAGATTTCAGAAATGAGGCAATGATTGTCACAAAAATCGCCCAAAAAGGGCAGGTTTGGCACCTGCCCGAATTTTACCTGTCTGTGTGGCGACAATGCATTGAGTTGGGGCGATCTTGTTTTGTTGAAAAGCAACTGACCTTACAAACCCGGTTCCTTGAGGAAGCGGATCATCAGGTCGGTGTTGGCGCCAAGTTGGCTTTCTACTCTGCCTGGGAATAGTTCCGCCATCTTGTCGAGGCGGTCATACTGGGTGTGCCAGATTTTTCCCCACTGGGTTTCGCTGTCACGATCGCAGGCGCTCTTGGTGGCATCGTCGTAGCAATCCCATAGTGCGGGATTGGTACTTTGGGAGTAGCCGTCGTAGCCATCTGCACCGTTGATGGTGAAGTTGGTCGCTTCAACGTAGGCGATCGGCACCCCCAGGCAGGCAAAGGGGGCGTGATCTGACCAGCTGCCGGTCTCCCCTTCCGGATAACCGCTGTAGCTGGGATGAATGGCAAATGGGGTCGCTGTTTGTTTGGAGAGGGTGAGGAGGCGATCCCGCACCTTGGGATCGAAGCTGTAGCGGCTCGGATCGGCGCAGTTGTATTCGGCGACGTCCGAGTGGGCTGAGTGGACGTAGACGATGTCGCCCCCGGCGATGGTGTCGTAGTTCACCATCGCCAGCAGCTTGGCGACGGCGGTGCTGTCGAGGCTGGCGGCATAGGCTTTGGAACCGTTGAGACCGTTCTCCTCCGCGCCGAAGAATGCAAAGCGAACCGTGTAGGGCAAGGTTTGTCCTTTAAGCTCCTCCGCCACTGCCAGCAGGGCCGCGACGCCAGCGCCGTTGTCGGTGGCCCCTTCAGAGCCTTTCTTGTCACCTGTGCTGTCGTAGTGGGCGCCGATCAGGATCACCTTGTCACTCTTACCCTTGAGCTCTGCGATCAGGTTTTGGGAGTTTTTACTGGCGCCATTTTTGGTGTAGGTGAAGGGCTGGCGTTGCACATCGTAGCCCCAACCGGTCAGATGGTCCTGGATCCAGGCCGCGGCACGAGTTTCTGCCTCTGTCCCCGTGGGGCGTGCGCCAATCCCTTCTGCGGTTGAACTCAACTGCACCAGATACTCATAGGCTTGCTCGGCGGCGGCAGGAGCTTGCGAGTCATTTGTGGATGTGTTGCACCCCGTAAGCAAAGCGGTGATGGCAAACGCCAATGCTGTGTATTTCATACTGCAATCCTTTGTTGTGTATGGTTTTATTTGCGCAGGCAGCATGCACTCGACGCGTGACCGATTCTGTGAACGGGTCGGCATTTGTCAACCGTTATAGATGAATTGGTGAGAGATGAGGGATTTGTTTCGTGAAACACTTGCGCCTTGGGCCTATCTTGGGATAATTCGCTCCCCTGTTTTCGCGGGTCGATGAAATGCCGAGCCGCGAGCGGTCCCGCTCGGGATCGGACACAAGATGTATTACCCGGATTGATGAAATAACGAGACCATTATGCCTGTGACCCAAGATGTATTTAACGAAGACGGCAAGTTCATGCGCAAGATCCGCAGCTTTGTCCGTCGCGAAGGCCGCCTGACCAAAGGGCAGGAGAAGGCCCTGGAAGAGCTCTGGCCGGTCATGGGCATCGATTTCGAGCCAAAGCAGCTCGATCTGGTCGCGCTGTTTGGCCGTGAAGCACCTGTGGTGCTGGAGATCGGCTTTGGCATGGGTGCCTCTCTGGTGGCGATGGCGAAGAATGCCCCCGAGAAGAACTTCATCGGCATTGAAGTGCACTCCCCGGGCGTGGGCGCCTGTCTGGGTACCGCTCAGGAAGCGGGGGTCACCAATCTGAAGGTGATCTGCCACGATGCGGTCGAGGTGCTGGAGCACATGATCCCGAACGGTTCACTCTCCTGCCTGCAGCTCTTCTTCCCGGATCCCTGGCACAAGAGCCGTCACCACAAGCGCCGCATCGTACAGCCTGCGTTTGCGCAGGATATTCGCCAGAAGCTGGCCATCGGTGGCGTGTTCCACATGGCGACCGACTGGGAAAACTATGCCGAGCACATGTTGGAAGTGATGAGCGCCGCCGAGGGTTACGAGAACACCTCTGCCACCGGCAACTGGGTGCCTCGTCCGGACTGGCGCCCGCTGACCAAATTCGAGCAACGTGGCCATCGTCTGGGGCACGGGGTTTGGGATCTGATTTTCAAGCGTGTCAGCTAAGCTGGCACGTCAACACACCTAGCGTATCAACTAACTTGAGGAGCTATCATGGCCAATCGTAGCCGCCGCCTGCGCAAGAAACTGCGCGTCGATGAATTCCAGGAAATGGGTTTCGACATCAGTTTCAACTTCCCGGTCGGCACTGCCGAAGAGACCATCGATGCGGTAGTCGATGCGATGATCGATGAGGTTGTTGAACCCCGTAAACTGGCTTTTGCCGGCTCCGGTCACCTGGCCTGGGAAGGGATGATCTGCACCCAGCAACTGGGCAAGTGTACCGAAGAAGACCGCGCTGCCGTCAAATCCTGGCTGGAAGGCAAGGGGATGGAAGCCGTGGTCGTTACCGAGCTGTTCGACCTCTGGTACGGTGAACCGGCCTGATACAAGGCTGCCGCATCTGGCGCCTTGTTGTGGGTAACTGAAAAATCCCGCCGCTGGCGGGATTTTTGTCAGTGGGGATGGGATCTCCACCGCTGTTTTAG
The DNA here is from genome assembly GCF_049175075.1 of Aeromonas sp. 600774. Taxonomy (NCBI): domain Bacteria; kingdom Pseudomonadati; phylum Pseudomonadota; class Gammaproteobacteria; order Aeromonadales; family Aeromonadaceae; genus Aeromonas; species Aeromonas sp. 600774. The sequence continues at coordinate 201,970 of NZ_JAAKUJ010000003.1, read as the reverse complement.
TCATGGAATCGCTTATTGCTTATGGTGTTGTCATCCGAATTACTGGCCAGCATCCTTGAAGAGGTGCGCCCGTTGCTGGGACAAGGCAAGGTGGCCGACTACATTCCGGCACTGGCTCAGGTACCGGCCGATCGGCTGGGTATCGCAGTCTGTACCGTCGAGGGGGAGCTGTTCACCGCCGGTGACGCTTTTGAACCCTTCTCCATCCAGAGTATCTCCAAGGCCCTGAGCCTGACCCTGGCACTCACCCTCTATCAGGAGGAGGAGATCTGGGCCCGTGTCGGCAAGGAGCCCTCCGGCCAGCCCTTCAACTCGCTGGTTCAGCTCGAGTTCGAGCAGGGGATCCCCCGAAACCCCTTTATCAATGCCGGGGCGCTGGTGGTGAGCGATCTGCTGGAGACCCGCCTCACTGCGCCCCGTCAGCGTACCCTCGAGCTGGTGCGCCGCCTTTCCGGTAACCCAGCCATCATGGCGGATCAGGTGGTCGCTCGCTCCGAATATCAGCACTCTGCCCGCAACGCCGCCATCGCCTATCTGATGAAGGCCTATGGCAACTTCGAAAACGAAGTGGACAAGGTGCTGCAAAGCTACTTCAATGCCTGTGCCATTCGCATGAGCTGCGTCGATCTGGCGCGGGCATTCATCTATCTGGCCAACCGTGGTGTGCCACTGGGTGAGAGCGTGCCGCTGCTGCCCGCCCGTACCACCAAGCAGGTCAACGCCCTGCTCGCGACCTGCGGCCTCTATGACGAGGCGGGCGATTTTGCCTACCGGGTTGGCATGCCGGGCAAGTCCGGGGTCGGCGGTGGTATCGTGGCCCTGATCCCGGGCGAGCTCTGCGTCTGTGTCTGGTCGCCCGAGCTTAACAAAGCGGGCAATTCGCTGGCAGGGACGGCAGCGCTGGAGTTATTGGCCGAGCGTCTGGGCCGCTCCATTTTTTAACCTTGTTCACTATGAATCGAGAAATCACCATGAAACGACATCTTCGCTTCCTGCAGGCCGCGCTGGCGACCTTACTGCTCTGGTGTGCCCTGCCCGCCGTGGCAGGGGAGTTGCCACCGCTCTCGCTGGCCGATGCCAAGGCCAAACAGGCTGTCATCCTGGATACCCGCGCCAGCTACTTCTATCAGGGGTGGCCGATGGAAGGGGAGAAGCAGGGCGGCCATGTGGCGGGCGCCGAGAACCTCTCTGCCGAGTGGAAGTACAGCGATGAAGAGTGGCCAAAGGCGCTCGAGATCAAGGGGCTGAAGGCCGATCGTCCGGTTGCCCTCTACGGTGCGCCCCGCGAAGTGGCCGAGGTGGCCCGTCTGCTGCGCAAGCAGGGGATCAAGCAGCTGTTCGAGCTGCAAGGGTGGCAAGCCGCACCGCGCGAGTCGTTGGCTCGCTGGCAGCAGCTGGTCTATCCGCGCTGGTTGGCGGATCTGCAAGAGGGCAAGCCGGTTGCCGCGGCGCCCAAGGGTGACTGGAAGCTGTTTGAAGTGGATTGGGGTTCACCCAAGGCCTACCTCATCAGCCACATCCCGGGGGCCGGTTATATCGATACCAACAGCCTCGAAGAGGAGCCGCTGTGGAACAAGGTCTCTGACGAAGCGCTCAAGAAGCTGTTGCTGGACAACGGCATCCGTCACGACACCACCGTTATCCTCTATGGTCGCAACACCATGGCGGCTGCCCGTGCCGCGCACCTGATGATGTATGCGGGGGTGAAAGATGTACGCCTGCTGGACGGTGGTCTGGATGCCTGGTTTATCCAGCACCTGCGTACCGAAACCGGTCTGCCCAACAAATATGAGCCGGTGAAGGAGTTTGGCGTGGCCATTCCCGCTCACCCCGAGTACTACACCACGCTAAGTCAGGCGAAAGAGCTGCTAAAGCAGCCCGATAGCGCACTGGTCAGCGTGCGTACCTGGGACGAGTTTGTCGGCAACACCTCAGGTTACAGCTACATCAAGCCGAAGGGTGATATCCCGGGGGCCAAGTGGGGTCATGGTGGCGTCGATGCCAACAGCATGAGCGACTTCCACAACCCGGACGGCACCATGAAGCCAGCCCGCGAGATCCTCGCCATGTGGGAGCAGTGGAATATCGAGCCAACCCAGCAGGCGGCGTTCTACTGCGGTACCGGCTGGCGCGCCTCCGAGGCCTTCTTCTACGCCTGGCTGATGGACTGGAAGCAGATCAGCGTCTACGACGGCGGTTGGTACGAGTGGAGTTCCGATCCCAAGAACCCGACCGTGACCGGTGAGCGTCAGCCTGCCAAGTCATGATTGCGTTCTTGCGCTTGAAAGAAGAGGCCGGACAGAGATGTCCGGCTTTTTTCATTGCGCTCGCCACCCGGCCAGATAACTAGGCTAAGTCGCTGATTATTGACGGCGATCCCGCTTTGCTCATCGCACCATCCCGTGCCGTGCGATTGAACTAGGCTTCAAGAAACATCCTCGTGGTGAGGATGATCGCAGAAGAGGCCGCAATGAAAAAACTGATGATGATCCTGGTGTGCGCCCTGGGGCTGATGGCATGCAGCTCCCAATACATCATGAGCACCAAGGATGGCAAGATGATCACCACAGAGAGCAAACCCAAGCTGGACGAGAGCACCGGCATGTATCGCTATTACGATCATGAAGGGCGCGAGGTGATGATCAAGAAAGATGACGTTACCCAAATCATGGAGCGCTAAGCGCTCTCTTGCCGCAAGGGCCGCTATCTGCGGCTCTTCTCTTTTTGCCGAAAAGTCACGCTGTTTTCTCTGTCGATCCCCGCACATTCGCAGCAAATTCAGCTGTGATACAGCTTCCGTTATGGTTTAACCCTTATCATCAGACTCCATTTTTTATTGGAGGTGTTATGTCCTTGATGTCTATCTGGAATTCCCGTTTTTCTGCACGCAGCTTGCTGGGTGGTGCCTTGCTGGTGGTGGCGTCAGCCAGCCATGCCGGTGACGATCAGTTCACGCTGGGGCGGACTATTTTGCTGGGAGCCGGTGATCATGGTGCGACAATTCCTTTGGTGGTTTGCCGTCAGACCAAATATATCAAGGTGAAGGCGGAGCGTGATTTGACCCTGGATCGGGTGGTGGTGACCTATGGTGGTGATCGTACCAAGACCATTCGTTTCGATCGGGAAATGAGCAGTGATAAAGAGACCGAGTGGAAATCACTGGGTTCGCGCCGTTGTGTGAAAAAAATCGAAGTGTACGGTAATTCAGAGCGCAGCAAAGCGGGCGTAAAAGTATTTGGCCGCAAATAAGTGATGCGGTTTTTCTGCGCAGACAGATGAGTTAAAAATAATGGCGAGCCGTGGCTCGCCATTATTTTTATGGTTGGGTTCGCTATTTTTTCGGCCGAAACGGCTTGATGACGGTTTCATCGCACTCAAGATACGGCCCTTCCATCAAATCGATGCAGTAGGGGATGGCGGGGAATACTGCATCCAGACATTCGCGGATTGATTTGGGCTTGCCCGGCAGATTGACGATCAGGGTGTCGTCGCGCAGTCCGGCTGTCTGGCGCGACAGAATGGCGGTCGGCACAAACTTTAGGGATTCGGCCCGCATCAGCTCGCCAAAGCCCGGCATCATGCGATCACATACCGCTTCGGTCGCTTCCGGCGTGACATCCCGCTTGGCCGGGCCGGTGCCGCCTGTGGTGACGATGAGGCAACACTGCTCCTCATCCGCCAGCCGGATCAGGGTCGCTTCAATCTGCTCCTGCTCATCGGGGATCACCTGATAGACAGGTTCCCACTCCGAGGTCAGATAGGCGTTCAGGGTGTCGATGATGGCCTTGCCGGAGAGGTCTTCATAGATGCCCGCGCTGGCGCGATCGCTGACGGTGACGATACCGATTTTTGCCTTGCTCATGGTCTGCTCTTGAATGTCCGATAAAAGTGGCAATTAAAATAACATAATCAGTGAGATATGTTAAACCGTCAGGAGATGACGCGGGTCGGTGAGGGAAGAATAAAGTGTCGAATGAAGCAAAATAAGGCCACCCGGATTTTTATTTGCAATAAAAAACAGAAAATCACAACCTAAAATGTATAAGTGTTTTATCTCGCCTGAATTAAAAACAATCGCTTGTTTCCAAACACAATTAAAATAGATAGACACCCTCGTAATGACCATTGTCCGGTTTGGTCGCCAGTGGATGGATTGAACCCTTTTTAGCCGCGTCGTATATACAGATTTATATGGCTGGGACGTGATGGTGTGGTACCGCAGTGTGTTGCCAGCAATAGTCGCCAAGGAGGGCATATGGAGTTGCCTGATTTTGACACCCTGAAGGAGTTGGCTGCGAGTGAGCCCTCCCGGCTGGATGCGATTCTGGAGCAGCAGATCGACCAGTTGATGGCCCGAGCGAGCCCCGATCAGCAGCGCCGTCTGCGCGGGTTGCAGTTCAAGATTGATGGTCAGCGCCGTCTGGCGAAAAACAATCTTGATAGCTGTATCCGGATTACCAACATGATGCGGGAATCTTTTTATTTGATGCGCAGCGAAATGAGCCAGTTCAGAGAAGAGGGGGACCCTCCGCCTGAAAGCGATGGCAGTGGTAAAATAATCCGTCTGGCGGACTATCGACGTCGTAAATAATCTGCAATAACCCCCTTGAATGATATTTCAGCCAAATCGGTGAGGCCATAATAAAGGGGATTCCTGGCGACCTGATTGTTATGGTTTTTAATGTTAGTCGTAATGTATTTGTGATGTAATTTCTTTTCTCCTTCTTGTAATAACTAATTAGTCAGGTTGTGATAGGGGTGGATGAATAACAGTAAAAGTTAGGCTAATATGGCCGAAATTTTTATTGCTACGACTCGAAGGGATTATGAGAAGTATCACACCAAGACGGGTGTTGTCGCGGGAGCAACAGACAGAGATCACCCGCATTATCGTCAAGGTGGGTCAGATGTTGGCCCAGTTCGGGGCGGAGAGCCGGATCATCGAGCAGACCACGGTGCGGCTGGGGATGGCGCTGGGGCTGGAGAGTGTCGAAATGGCCATCTCTTCCAGTGCCATCGTGCTCACCAGTCTCTATCAGGGGGGCTGTGTTACCACTACCCGGCGGGTGCGTGAACATGGCATCAACATGCAGGTGGTGTGCGAGATCCAGCGGATCTGCATCATGGCGGAGAAAGAGCTGATCGGTGCCCGTGAAGTGCGCCAGCGCCTCGAGGCCATCGTCCCCTTTCACTATCACCCCTGGCTGGTGGTGCCCATGGTGGGGCTCTCCTGTGGTGCCTTTAGCCTGCTGTTTGGCGGTGACTGGCCCATCTTCCTGGTGACCTGTTTCTCGTCTGCCGTGGCAATGCGGGTGCGCCAGCTGATGGCCCGCCATCACCATAGCCCGCTCATCAACTTTGCCGCCACCGGCTTTATTGCCACCTTGCTCTCCTCCAGCGCCACCTTTTTTAACTGGGGTGACCAGCCCTATCTCGCCATGGCGGCCAGCGTGCTGCTGCTGGTGCCGGGCTTTCCGCTGATCAATGCCGTCTCAGACATGGTGAAGGGCTACTTCAACATGGGGCTGGCCCGCTGGGGGACAGCGACCCTGCTGACCATCAGCGCCGCCATAGGTATCATTTTGGCCATGTCGGTCACGGGGATCTGGGGGTGGAAAGTATGATGGATTTGCTCTGGCTACTGGCCAAGGATGCCTTCTGGTCCTCCATCCCGGCGGTGGGGTTTGCCATGCTGTTCAACGTGCCGCCACGGATGCTGAAGTATTGCGCCATGGGCGGCGCGCTGGCCCACAGCTTGCGTACCCTGCTGATCCACTATGGCATGCCCATTGAGTGGGCGACGCTGGCGGCGGCGACCACGGTCGGCTTTGTCTGCGTCTACTGGTCTCGCCGTCTGCTGGCGCCGCGTCCGGTGTTCAGCGTTGCCTCGATTATTCCGATGATCCCGGGCAGTTATGCGTTCAAAACCATGATTGCGGTGGTAGAGCTCAACATCAACGGCGTGACCATGGAGTTAATCCAGAGTGCGGTGGAGAACGGCCTCAAGGCGCTCTTTATCGTCGGTGCCCTCAGTTTCGGTTTGGCGATCCCCTCTCTGGTCGTGTACCGTAACCGCCCCATAATCTGACAGACGGTGAGAGGCCCAATGAAGATTTCCATGATTGCCGCCATGGCCCACGACAGGGTGATCGGCAAGGACAACCAGATGCCCTGGCATCTGCCTGCCGATCTGGCTCACTTCAAGCGTGTCACCCTCGGTAAACCGGTATTGATGGGGCGCAAAACCTTCGAATCCATTGGTCGGCCGCTGCCCGGACGGCGCAATCTGGTGATCAGCCGCAATCCCGGTTATCAGGCCGAGGGCATTGAGGTGGTGGGCTCCGTCGAGGCGGCGCTAGCGCTGTTGGCAGGCAGCTCGGTGGAGGAGTTGATGGTGATTGGTGGCGGTCATCTCTATGCCGAGATGTTGCCGAGCGCGGATTGCCTCTATCTGACGCAAATCGATCTGGCGGTGGAGGGGGATACCCGCTTCCCTGCTTTTGACGATGGTCAGTGGCAACGCGTTGATTGTGAGAGCCACCCTGCCGATGAAAAGAACCCGCACCCCTACCGATTCGAGACCTGGCAGCGCCGCTGAATCATGGCATGTGCTAACCGATAGCCACGAAAAAGCCCCTTGTGTTGCACAAGGGGCTTTTTTCGCACGGGCTATTTGCCAGAAGTTCCGTGCCAGCAGGCCGATAGTCCAGAGGTGGCTGCGGCGATCTCATCGTGGCGGGTGAATACTCCTTTAGCCTCCCTCCTCAGCTCCTTTTCTTGTCCCCCAATCTGTCCTCATTGCGACCAATAAATAGTTAGATATGTAATCATTTGGTCGTTGTCGATTATCTGGATGGCGCGTTACACAGTTACCGTCATTAACCTGCATTTTATTGCGCTTTTTTGATTGTTTTTGAATGACTTTTCCCAGTACATCTTCGTTTTATATGGAAAATTTTATGGATAAAGCCATGCTTTGTTCGGTTTTTATTGATAAAAATAACTTTTTAAAATCAATGGTTTATTTTGTGGTTTGCTTTTGGGGACTCCATTGGTTCTTTTGTTTTGGTTGTTAATTGCTTAGTGTAAAAAACAATTGGTTCGCGTTCGGCAGGTTAATCACCAAGATGTCGACCATGAAAAAAGGACAGTATGACAGTCAAACTCGAGGTTAAATCACTCTACAAAATCTTCGGCGATCAGCCGGAAAAAGCATTCAAATTGCTGGCGAAAGGGCATGACCGCGCCAGCATCCTGCAAAAAACCGGGCAGACCCTGGGGGTCCAGGATGTCAATCTGGCCATCGACGAAGGGGAGATCTTCGTGGTGATGGGCCTCTCCGGCTCGGGCAAATCCACCCTGGTGCGTCTCTTCAACCGGCTGATCGAGCCGACCCGCGGCCAGGTGCTGATCGATGGCGAGGACATCGCCGCCATCTCCGACAGCGAGCTGCGTCAGGTACGGCGCAAGAAGATCAGCATGGTATTCCAGTCCTTCGCCCTGATGCCGCACCTGAGCGTGCTGGAAAACACCGCCTTTGGGCTGGAGCTGGCCGGTGTGCCGCTGGCGGAGCGCCAGCAGAGCGCCTGTCAGGCGCTCCATCAGGTGGGGCTGGGTCAGTGGATCGATGCCTTCCCCGATGCGCTCTCCGGCGGCATGAAGCAGCGGGTCGGGCTGGCCCGTGCCCTTGCCAACGACCCCGACATCCTGCTGATGGACGAGGCTTTTTCGGCGCTGGATCCGCTGATCCGCACCGAGATGCAGGATGAGCTGCTCAAGTTACAGGCCAGCCAGCAGCGTACCATCGTCTTCATCTCTCACGATCTGGACGAGGCGATGCGCATCGGCGATCGCATCGCCATCATGCAGGACGGCCAGCTGGTGCAGGTCGGTACCCCGGACGAGATCCTCAACCAGCCCGCCAATGACTATGTGCGCGCCTTCTTTCGCGGGGTGGATCTGGCCAACGTGTTCAGCGCCCGCGACGTGGCCAGCCGCAAGCAGATGCCGCTCATCAAGAAGCACACCACCGACGGGCCGGGCAACGCCCTGCGCCAGCTCAAGGAGCAGGAGCGGGAGTTCGGTTACGTGGTGGATCGCCGGCGTCGCTTCATCGGGGTCGTCTCGGTGGAGTCGCTCGGTCAGGCGGTCAGGGCCAAAGGCAGCCTGGAGCAGGCGCTGCTGGCGGACATCCAGCCCATTCTGGCGGACACCGCCCTCAACGAACTGATCAGCCAGGTGGCAGCCGCCCCCTGTCAGGTGCCCGTGGTCGAGGAGGATGGCACTTACCTGGGCCTCATCTCCAAGGCCAACCTGCTGAACACCCTGGACAGGAGTACCCCGGCATGAAGCGGATGAATCCCCAATTTTTACTGAGCGGGCTGCTGGCCCTGGTGCTGCTGGCGAGCCCCTCCCTGCGTGCTGATGAGGCGGCAGCCGACCCCTGGGGGGCCAGTGCAGCTGCCACCGAGGTTGCCGATCCCTGGGGCAGTACCGACACTGAGGCTACCGATTGGCAGAACCAGATCGAGTCGGTCGATACCGCTGCCGCCGTCGACTGGCTGGATCCCTTCCAGCAGGCGCTGGTGCCGCTGGATAGCTGGGTCGAGGGTGGCATCGGCTGGCTGGTCGACAACCTGCGTCCCGTGTTTCAGCTGATCCGCGCGCCGGTGGAGCTGGCGCTGGGCGGCATGACCCATCTGCTGCAGACGGTACCTTCCACCCTGATGATCGGCCTGCTGACTCTGATCGCCTGGCAACTGGTGAACGGTCGCATGGCGCTGGGAACCCTGTTCTCGCTAGTGGTGGTGGGGCTGATCGGCGCCTGGTCAGATGCCATGGTGACCCTGTCGCTGGTGCTGACCTCGCTGTTCTTCTGCGTGCTGATCGGGCTGCCGGTCGGCATCCTGCTGGCGAGGAGCGAGCGGCTGTCGCGCTGGACCCGGCCGCTGCTGGATGCGATGCAGACCACTCCGGCCTTCGTCTACCTCATCCCCATCGTCATGCTGTTCGGTATCGGCAACGTGCCCGGGGTGGTGGTGACCGTCATCTTCGCGCTGCCGCCGATGATCCGGCTCACCATGCTGGGCATTCGTCAGGTGCCCGCCGATCTGGTGGAGGCGGCCCACTCGTTCGGCGCTAGCCCCTCCCAGCTGCTGTTCAAGGTACAGCTGCCGCTCGCCATGCCCACCATCATGGCCGGGGTCAACCAGACCCTGATGCTGGCGCTCTCCATGGTGGTGATCGCCTCCATGATTGCGGTGGGGGGCCTCGGCCAGATGGTGCTGCGCGGCATCGGCCGGCTCGACATGGGGCTCGCCTCCATCGGCGGCCTCGGCATCGTATTGCTGGCCATCGTGCTCGACCGCCTGACCCAGGCGATGGGACAGCCGGATCGCAGTCGTACCGGCCGCTGGTATCAGCGCGGCCCCGCCGCCCTGCTGCTGCGCCTGCTCGGCCGCGACAAGTCTATCGATTACAAAGGAGTAAATGCATGAGGCTCATTACCAAGACGCTGACCCTGGGTTCCCTGCTGTTGAGCTCCCAACTGCTCGGCCCGCTCGCCATGGCCAGCACCGAGCTGCCGGGGGAGGGCGTGCGCGTTCAGCCCCTGCAGAGCTCCTTGCCGGAGGAGAGCTTTCAGACTCTGCTGGTCAGCAAGCTGATGGCGCGCCTCGGCTATGACGTCCAGCCGGCCCAGGAGGTGGATTACAACGTGGCCTACGCCTCGGTGGCGCAGGGGGATGGCACCTTCCTCGCCTTCAACTGGATACCGCTGCAAAACAACAAGTATGAGCAGGCTGGCGGCGACAAGGTGTTCTTCCGTGAGGGCACCTATGTGGCCGGGGCCGCCCAGGGCTATCTCATCGACAAGCAGACCGCGACTCGCTACGGCATCACCAATCTGGGTCAGCTCAAGGATCCCAAGCTGGCGGCGCTGTTTGACGGCGATGGCGACGGCAAGGCCGACCTGGTGGGTTGCAATCCGGGCTGGGGCTGCGAAGAGGCGATCAACCGTCATCTGGCCGGGTTTGGCCTGACCCCGACCGTCACTCACAAGCAGGGCAACTACGCGGCGCTGATCGCCGATACCCGTGCTCGTTACCAGGCCGGCAAGCCGGTGCTCTACTACACCTGGACCCCCTACTGGCTCAGCAGCGAGCTGGTGCCAGGCAAGGACGTGGTGTGGCTGGAGGTGCCCGCCGATGGCCCTGATGCGGCCAAGACCCGGCTGCCGAACGGCAAGAACTATGGCTTCCCGGTCAACACCATGCACATCGTCGCCAACAAGCAGTTCGCCGAGGCCAACCCGGCAGCCGCCAGGCTGTTCTCCATCGTCAAGCTGCCGCTTAATGACATCAACGTGCAGAACGGCCTGATGAACAAGGGGCAGAACAAGCCGGCGGACGTGGAGCGTCACGCCGACGCCTGGCTCAAGGGCCACGAGGCGCTGGTGAACGACTGGCTGACCCAGGCACGCGCCGTCGCCAAGTAATGAGGGGCGGTAGCTCGCTCTTTGCGCAAATAAAAACGCCCGGCAGTTGCTTGCCGGGCGTTTTTTATGGAGGCCGTGCGGGTGGACCCTCTGGCTCAGATGCCGGAGCCGTCGTTCTCGCCGTTCTCCTCGTGCAGGCCGCATTCGCGCTTGAGGCCGAAGAAGCGGGTCTGCTCCTCGCTCATGCCCGGCTCCCACTTGGCGGTGGTGTGGACATCGCCCACCGAGAGGTAGCCCTGCTCCCACAGCGGATGGTAGGGCAGGTCGAACTCCTTGAAGTAGTAGAAGACATCCTTGTTGCTCCAGTCGATCACCGGCAGGAACTTGAAGCGGCCGCGCTGGATGCCGAGCACCGGCAGCTTGCCACGGCTGCCGGACTGCTCCCGGCGCAGGCCGGAGAACCAGGTCTGGGCCCCCAGCTCACGCAGGGCGCGGTCCATCGGCTCCACCTTGTTGAGCTGGTTGTAGCGGGTGATCCCCTCTACCCCCTGCTCCCACAGGAGGCCAAAGCGCGCCTCCTGCCAGGCCGGGCTGAGCTCGGCCCGATAGATCTTCAGGTTGAGCGCGAGGCGCTCGGTCAGCTCGTCGATGAAACGGTAGGTCTCCGGGAACAGATAACCGGTATCGGTCAGCACTACCGGCACGTCGGCCCGCTCGTGGCTTACCAGATGGAGCATCAGCGCCGCCTGAATGCCGAAGCTGGATGAGAGCACATGCTCCCCCGGCAGATTTGCCAGAGCCCAGCGCACCCGCTCGGGGGCACTCATGGTATCCAGCTCCCGGTTGAGGGGGGCGAGTGCCTCGACTTGCTCCTCACGGCCGAGGGCCAGCAGTGCCTGCAGGTCAAGGCGGCCATCTTCAGTGACATTAAGCGGCATAGAAGTCCCTCGCAGAATCGATAACGGGCGCAATTACCCCAACCCGGATCACGAAGTCGCCGAAGCACTCACCCTGATTGCGCTCGGTGGCCCAGCGGCCGATCAACGCGTCCAGTTCGGCCAGGATCTGCGGCTCGGTGATGTTCTCGAGGTGCAGGCGCGGAATGCGGGTGCCTTCCAGGTTGCCACCCAGATGGAGGTTGTAGCGGCCGGGCGCCTTGCCCACCAGACCCACTTCCGCCAGCATGGCGCGGCCGCAGCCGTTGGGGCAACCGGTGACCCGGAAGATGATGGCGTCATCCGCCAGCCCATGTTTGGTCAGCAGCCCTTCGATGTCGGTGACAAACGCCGGCAGCATGCGCTCGGCCTCGGCCATCGCCAGCGGGCAGGTGGGCAGGGCCACACAAGCCATGGACTGCTTGCGCTGCTCGCTCACGCCGTCATCCAGCAGGCCGTATTGGCGTGCCAGCACTTCGATGCGGGCCTTCTCGCCGGCAGGGACGCCCGCGATGATCAGGTTTTGGTTGGCGGTCAGGCGAAAATCCCCCTGATGCACCTTGGCGATCTCCAGCATGCCGGTCTTGAGGGGCTTGCCCGGGAAGTCCAGCAGGCGGCCATTCTCGATAAACAGGGTGAGGTGATGCTTGCCGTCGATCCCCTCGACCCAACCGAAGCGATCGCCACGGCTGGTGAACTCATAGGGGCGAACCGGCCCGAACTGGATGCCGGCGCGGCTCTCCACCTCGGCCTTGAAGGCTTCGACGCCGACCCGCTCTAGGGTGTACTTGGTCTTGGCGTTCTTGCGGTTTACCCGGTTACCCCAGTCGCGCTGGGTGCTGACCACAGCGGCCGCCACCTCCAGCACGTGAGAGAGCGGAATAAAGCCAAAGTCGCTCGCCTTGCGCGGGTAGGTGCTGGTGTCGCCGTGGGTCATGGCGAGGCCACCGCCCACCAGCACGTTGAAGCCCACCAGCTTGCCATGCTCGGCGATCGCCACGAAGTTGAGATCGTTGGCGTGGATATCCACGTCGTTGTGGGGCGGGATCACCACAGTGGTCTTGAATTTGCGCGGCAGGTAGTTGGAACCCAGGATCGGCTCTTCGTCACCCCCCAGCTTCTCGCCGTCCAGCCAGATCTCCACGTAGGCGCGTGTCTTTGGCAGCAGATGTTCGGAGATCTTCTTGGCCCACTCGTAGGCCTCCTGATGCAGTTCGGACTCCACCGGGTTGCTGGTGCAGAGCACGTTGCGGTTCACGTCGCCGGCGGTGGCGATGGAATCGATGCCGGTGCTGTTGAGGGTCTGGTGCATCAGCTTGATGTCGCGCTTCAATACCCCGTGGAACTGGAAGGTCTGTCGGGTGGTAAGGCGGATGCTGCCGTAGAGGCTGTGCTCTTCGGCGAACTTGTCGATGATCTGCCACTGGGCCGGGGTGATGATCCCACCCGGCAGGCGGGCACGCAGCATGACGTTGTGCAGCGGCTCCAGCTTCTGGGCGGCGCGCTCCGGGCGGATGTCGCGGTCATCCTGCTGGTACATGCCGTGAAAGCGGATCAGCTGGAAGTTGTCGCCGTTGAAGCCGCCGGTGAGCGGGTCCTGCAGATCTTGCTCTATGGTGCCGCGCAGAAAGTTGCTCTCGCGCTTGAGGCGCTCGTTGTCGGCCAGCGGCCCTTCGACCGGTCCCGCTTTTGGGTGAGAAAGAGGTTGTTTGCTCATCAATAGACATCCCTTTGATAACGTTTGGCACGACGCAATTCGCTCAAATACTCTTCTGCTTCCTCACGGCTCTTGTGACCGTGTTCGGCAATTACATCCAGCAGGGTCTCCTGTACATCCTTGGCCATCTTGTTGGCGTCGCCACACACATAGAAGTGAGCGCCTGCTTCCAGCCACTGGTAGAGCTCAAGCCCTGCCTCGCGCAGACGGTCCTGCACATAGATCTTGTTGGCCTGATCCCGGCTGAAGGCCAGGGAGATCTGCGACAGCAACCCCGATTTCACATAACGCTGCCACTCCACCTGATAGAGGAAATCCTGGGTAAAGTGGGGGTTGCCGAAGAAGAGCCAGTTCTTGCCTTCCGCGCCCTGAGCTTCCCGCTCCTGCATAAAGGCGCGGAACGGGGCGATGCCGGTGCCCGGGCCCACCATGATGACGGGTGTGTCGGGATTGGCGGGCAGGCGGAAGTTGTCGTTGTGCTCGATGAATACCCGCACCTCGCCATCCTCAATCAGCCGATCCGCCAGATAGGAGGAGGCGGCGCCAGAGCGCACTGTGCCATCTTCCTGCGGGTAGCGCACCACGCCGACGGTCAGGTGCACCTCCTCTTCGACTTCGCTCTGTGCGGAGGCGATTGAGTAGAGGCGCGGGGTGAGGGGTCGCAGCAGGCCAACCAGCTGCTCGGCCGTGAGCGCGGTCGGGAAGCGTTTCAGCACATCCACCACCTGAGCGGAGGCGACCAGTGTATTTACCTGGGCCTTGTCACCGGCCAAGTCTTTCAGCGCCGCGTTGTCCGATATATCAGCGAGCCCTGTGATAAAGCCGCCGTGCAGCCGGGTCAGTTCGAAGTGACCGGTCAGGGCGGCGCGCAAGGTGCCGTGGGCCGTGGCTTCATCGCCAGAGAGGCCGGTCAGGGCCAGCACTTCCCCCACCAGGTCGGCGTCGTTGTCGAACCAGACGCCGAGGGCATCACCCGGTTGATAGGTGATGCCGGAGTCGGCCAGATTGATCTCGATATGGCGGATATCCTTGGTGGAATCCCGGCCGGTGATCTTCTGATTGACCGACAGGCGGGCAGGGAAGGGGTTCTCCTTGCTGTACTGGCTGTGGCCAACCGCCTGCTGCACCGCGCTGGCTACGCTGCTGCTGGCCGCTCCGGTAGAGAGGGTCGCGGCAATGGCGTTGAGTGCCTGTTCGCCCCACGCCTTGGCGGCATCCTGATAATCCACATCGAGGCTGGCGAGTTCATAAATGCGCTCGGCCCCTGCGCTGGCGAGGAAGTTGTCAAAATCTTTGCCGGTCTGGCAGAAAAATTCGTAGGAGCTGTCACCCAGCCCCAGCACCGCGAACTTGAGGCCGTCCAGCTTGCCGATCTTGCCTTTTTTAAGCTGCTCGAACAGATCGACGGCGCTCTCCGGCGGTTCACCCTCCCCGTAAGTGCTCACTACCACCAGCAGATGGCTCTCTTTTTTGAGCTGCTTGGGTTTGTAGTCGGCCATCGACGCGAGGGTGGCCGGTAGACCACGGGCTTCGGCCTGCGCCTTGATGGCAGTAGCGACACCTTTGGCGTTGCCGGTCTGGGAGCCGTAGAGAATAGTTAGGCTCCCGCTGGGAGCCACGACTTCTGCGCCTGCGGTCGCAACGGGCTGGATGCCCACCTGGGAGAGGCCGTAGAGATATCCGCTCACCCAGGCCAGTTGCTGGGTATTGAGGGTCGAGAGTACCTGACCCAGCTGACGTTGCTGCTCGTCAGAGAGGGGGGAGAGGTTGAATGGGGAATCCTTCAATTGCATCACACGCGTCTTCCATGGTCTGATTTTTGGCCAGATTAAAGGGCGTGTTGGCTAACAACAAAGAATAAAAATATCTTCTTTATTCCATTATTGAATTTTGAAAGTGATTTTGCGGTAAAGGAGATAGAAAAACGCCCCGCTGTTGCGGGGCGTTTTTATTGGCTATCACGCTCGGGATTGACCCAAGAGATTTAGCTGGCTTCTGTGGGCCTTACTTCTGCGGATCTTACTTTTGTGGACGTAAGGCCGGGAACAGAATGACGTCACGGATGGTGTGGCTGTTGGTGAACAGCATGACCAGACGGTCGATACCGATACCCTGACCGGCAGTCGGCGGCAGGCCGTGTTCCAGTGCGGTGACGAAGTCGGCGTCGTAGAACATGGCTTCGTCGTCGCCTGCTTCTTTCTGATCAACCTGATCCTGGAAGCGCTTGGCCTGGTCTTCTGCATCGTTCAGCTCGGAGAAGCCGTTGGCCAGCTCGCGGCCACCGATGAAGAATTCGAAGCGGTCGGTTACGTCCGGGTTCACGTCGTTGCGACGAGCCAGCGGAGAAACGGCTGCCGGGTACTCGGTGATGAAGGTCGGTTGCAGCAGCATGTGCTCCACGGTCTCTTCGAAGATCGCGGTGATCACGTGGCCCAGCTCCCAGCCCTTCATCAGCTCGATGTGCAGACGCTTGGCAACGGCCTTGGCGCTCTCGAGGGTCGCCAGATCGTCCAGAGTTACATCCGGGTTGAACTTCAGGATGGACTCGACCATGGTGAGGCGCTGGAACGGCTGACCGAAATCGATGGTCAGACCCTCTTCACCCTCTTTGGCGTAACGGATCTTGGTGTCGCCCAGAATGTCCTGTGCCAAGGTGCGCAGCAGCTCTTCGGTCAGGTCCATCAGATCGATGTAGTCGGCGTAGGCCATGTAGAACTCGATCATGGTGAACTCGGGGTTGTGACGAACCGAGATACCTTCGTTACGGAAGTTGCGGTTGATCTCGTAGACACGCTCGAAACCACCGACCACCAGACGCTTCAGGTAGAGCTCCGGAGCGATACGCAGGTACATGTCGATGTCCAGCGCATTGTGGTGAGTGACGAACGGACGTGCGGAGGCACCACCCGGGATGACTTGCATCATCGGGGTTTCCACTTCCATGAAGCGCTTTTCGTTGAAGAACTTGCGGATACCGGCAACCACCTGGGTGCGGATCATGAAGGTCTTGCGGGACTCTTCGTTGGCGATCAGATCCAGGTAGCGCTGGCGGCAGCGAGCTTCCTGGTCGGTCAGGCCTTTGTGCTTCTCGGGCAGCGGACGCAGTGCCTTGGTCAGCAGGCGGATATCGGAAACGTGAACGGAGAGCTCACCGGTCTGGGTCTTGAACAGGGTACCTTCGACACCCACGATGTCGCCCAGATCCCACTTCTTGAACTGCTCGTTGTAGAAACCTTCCGGCAGGTCGTCACGGGTGACGTAGACCTGGATCTTGCCGGCCATGTCCTGCAGGGTGGCGAAAGAAGCCTTGCCCATGATCCGGCGGGTCATGATGCGACCGGCAATCTTCACCCGTTTACCCAGGCTCGTCAGCTCCTCGGCGCTTTTGTCGTCGAACTCTGCGTGCAGATCGCCAGAGAGGCTGTCGCGACGGAAGTCGTTGGGGAAAGGATTACCCTGGGCGCGCAGGGCGGCCAGCTTGGAACGACGCTCGGTCATCTCGTTGTTGAGTTCGAGAGTGTGGTCGACTTCCGGAGTGATGGTTTGTTCAGACATGGTGATTCCTGCTTGTTTACAGACCTGATTTCAGGCTGGCTTCGATAAACTTGTCCAAGTCACCGTCGAGCACCGATTGGGTATTACGGGTTTCGACGCCGGTGCGCAGATCCTTGATACGGGAGTCATCCAGCACATAGGAACGGATCTGGCTGCCCCAACCGATATCAGACTTGGTCTCTTCCAGGGCTTGTTTCTCAGCGTTCTGCTTCTGAATTTCCAGCTCGTAGAGCTTGGCTTTCAGCTGCTTCATACACTGGTCTTTGTTTTTGTGCTGGGAACGGTCGTTCTGGCACTGTACCACGACACCGGTCGGAACGTGGGTAATACGCACCGCGGATTCGGTTCGGTTAACGTGCTGACCACCGGCACCGGAGGCGCGGTAGACGTCGATCCGCAGATCCGCCGGGTTGATCTCGATATCGATATCGTCGTCGATCTCGGGGTAGACGAACACAGAACAGAAGGAGGTGTGACGGCGGCCACCGGAATCGAACGGGGACTTGCGAACCAGACGGTGAACGCCGGTTTCGGTACGCAGCCAGCCGAACGCATATTCGCCGGTGAACTTGATGGTGGCGGATTTGATACCGGCCACG
Organism: Aeromonas sp. 600774; assembly: GCF_049175075.1. Classification (NCBI taxonomy): domain Bacteria; kingdom Pseudomonadati; phylum Pseudomonadota; class Gammaproteobacteria; order Aeromonadales; family Aeromonadaceae; genus Aeromonas; species Aeromonas sp. 600774. The sequence continues at coordinate 184,729 of NZ_JAAKUJ010000003.1, read as the reverse complement.
TCGCCTTCGGAGCATTCAATCAGCTCGGGCTTGTAGCCGTGGGCGTCGCCCCAGCGCAGGTACATGCGCAGTACCATGTTGGCCCAATCCTGTGCTTCGGTACCACCGGAGCCGGATTGAATATCGATATAGCAGTCGGAGCCGTCGTGCTGGCCGGAGAACATGCGGCGGAACTCGAGGTCCACCAGCTTGGCTTCCAGTTGCTCGGATTCGGCGATAGCTTCGTTGAAGGTCTCTTCGTCTTCCCCTTCCACGGCCAGGCTCACCAGCATCTCGACGTCATCCACGCCCTGGGTCAGGGTGTCGATGGTGCCGACCACGTTTTCCAGCGCGACGCGCTCTTTGCCCAGCGCCTGTGCGCGCTCGGGTTCATTCCATACATCCGGCTGTTCCAGCTCGGCGTTGACCTCTTCTAGACGCTCTTTCTTGGCGTCATAGTCAAAGGTACCCCCTAAGAAGCTCGGTCCGCTCAGACAGCTCCTTAAGTTTATTTAATACGGGATTAACTTCGAACATCGTGAAAACTCTCAGGGTCGATGTGATTTAAAAATGGGATATTCTAGCCAATTGTGGAAGGAATAAACAGGGTTGCCTTGGCTTGTGCGGCTCATGCCGTCAATTTCTGGTGTACTTTTCTCCACCTCGGCAGAAAATATCGCCTGCCGACCCATTTTCGGCTTCAGTTTTGGCCATTCGGGCCGCTAATGACTACGTAGTGTTGTGCACTTTTAGGGAAAAACCCGCTCCTCACCTCAATAAGAAGAACGCATGATGAAAAACCTGTCACTCAAGCAGAAGATACTGTTGTCAGTGGTGATCGCCCTTTCGCTGGTGATCTCGTTGCTCTCCTGGCAGAGCTATAGCAGCCAGAAGAGTCTGTTGCTGCAAGGCAGTCAGGAGCAGTTGCAGCGGTTAGGCACCCAGCAGGCCGAGCGTGTCAGCGACTGGCTCGCAGCCCGTCGCGACGTCATTCAGGCGCTCGGCAACAAGGCAGGTGCCGACCCCCTCAATGCCTTGCAACAGGCACAAGTTTCCGGCCGTTTCCAGCTTACCTATTTCGGTGAGAGCAGCGGCAAGATGAATGACTCCGATCCCTCCATCAACCGCGATGGCTACGACCCGCGCTCCCGTGGCTGGTATCAGGAAGCGATGGGCAAGGGCGGCCTGATTGTCACCAAGCCCTATCTCGATGTGGCCTACAACATCATGGTGGTCACTCTGGCCCAGCCGGTATCCGGCGGGGTAGTAGGTGGTGACCTCTCCATCGCCTCGCTGGTGGAAGACGTGACCAAGATGCAACTGCCTGCCGACGGTTTTGCCATCATGATGCACAAGGATGGCACCATCATCGCCTACAAGGATGCGGCCAAGGCGATGAAACCGGCGATCGAGATCGACAACGATCTGACCAACACGCTGATCGAGCAGAGCAAGTCGAGCAGGGAGCTGGTTCCGGCCTACTTCGACAGCGAAGGGCGTGACAAGCTGCTGTGGGCGGTCGATATCCCCGACACGGATTGGGAACTGGTGCTGGTGCTGGACAAGGCCGCACTGGAAGCGCCGCTCTCCTCCTTGCTGATGACCCAGCTGGGGATGGCGCTGCTGGTGCTGGTGGGCAGTATTCTCGCCATCTCCTGGTTGGTCAGCATGCTGCTTGGCCCGCTCAGCAAGGTCTCCCAGGCCCTGGCCCGCATAGCCGATGGTAACGGCGATCTGACCCAGCGCATCAAGATCGATGCCAACGATGAAGTGGGCCAGCTGGCCAACAGCTTCAACCGCTTCGTCGGCAGCCAGCACCAGCTGATCGCCAATATCCGCCAGCTGGCCAACGAGTTGAACGCCGATGCCGAGCGCAGTCTGGTGACCAACCAGGCCGCCGTGGACGAGCTGCAGCGTCAGCAGCAGGAGGTGACCATGGTCGCCACTGCGGTCACCGAGATGGCGAGCGCCACCATGGAGATCGCTGGCAATGCCGAGAATACCGCCGCCGCTGCCCAGCAATCTGCCCAGAGCAGTGAACAGGGCAAGATGCTGGTCAACAAGACCCGCCAGTCCATCAATGGTCTGGCTGAAGAAGTGGGACAGGCGACCGAAGTGATCGGCGAGCTGAGCCGCCACGCGCAGGCCATCACCAGCATCCTCTCCACCATTCAGGGGATTGCCGAGCAGACCAACCTGCTGGCACTGAACGCGGCCATCGAAGCGGCTCGTGCCGGTGAGCAGGGCCGTGGTTTTGCGGTGGTGGCTGACGAGGTGCGGGTGCTGTCGCGCCGTACCCAGGACTCCACCCAGCAGATCCAGTCCACCATCGAGACCCTGCAGCAGACCACCGCCCGTGCGGTGAGCCTGATGCAGACTAGTCAGAGTTTGGCAGATAACAGTGTGCAGGATGCCGATGCCGCCGCTGCCGCGCTGGAGGAGATCACCCAGGCAGTGTCGCTCATCTCCGACATGGCAGGCCAGATCGCTACGGCGGCTGAGGAGCAGACCCAGGTGACCGGAGAGATCACCCAGAACACCACCGCCATCAAGGATGTGAGTGACGAGATCACCGCCGCCGCCATGCGTGATCTGGATCAGGCCCAGAGCCTCAAGGGGCGAGCTACTGACCTGAACCAGCAGGTGTCGACCTTTATTCTGTAAAGTCCGGTTTTAGGCAGTCATCAACAAGCCCCGCACTCGGCCGAGTGCGGGGCTTGTTGTTACCCGGAATATGATGGAGCCTGTCTGTATGGTTGGTTTGGTTGGTACCTTCATGCCTGTGTGGTGCCATTGCCCAGCAAAGAGGCCACAGACGGAAGACTTAGCCAGTAAACAAGATGACGAGTCCAGTAAACAAAAAGCGCCCACCGATTGGTGGGCGCATTTGTATTTACGTCTGACTACAGGGAATTACAAGAAGGGCAGTGCCAGGAATAGCTTGATCACCATGGCGTTAATGATGTCGATAAAGAAGGCGCCCACCATGGGCACCACCAGAAACGCCAGATGGGAGGGACCAAAGCGCTGGGTGATGGCCTGCATATTGGCAATGGCTGTCGGGGTTGCTCCCAGACCGAAGCCGCAGTGGCCCGCTGCCAGTACGGCCGCATCATAGTTGCTGCCCATCACCCTGAACGTAACGAAGATGGCGTAGAGTGCCATCGCTACGGTCTGGGCGGCCAGCAGGATAAAGATGGGGAGCGCCAGGTTGGCCAGATCCCACAATCGCAGACTCATCAAGGCCATGGCGAGGAATAGTGACAGGCTGACGTTGCCGAGCAGGGAGACCTCGCGGTCGCTCACCTCGTGCCAGTTCAGCAGGGTCAGCACATTGCGCAGCAGTACGCCGACGAACAGCACGCAGACGAACACTGGTAGTTCGAAAGCGCCACCTTTCAGGTAGGCGGAGAGTATCTCGCCTCCCTTGAGACTGATGGCAATCAGCGCCAGCGTCTCGATGACGCTGAAGGTGGTGAGGGGCCGCTCCATGTCCGGCATCTCGAAGCCTTGAGGTGCGCCATCCCGGTTGTGCTCCTCACCGGGCACCTGCACCTTTTTCACCAGATAGCGGGCCACCGGGCCGCCGATCAACCCCCCCAGTACCAGGCCGAAGGTGGCACAGGCGATGGCCAGTTCGGCGGCGGATTGCACACCGTACTTCTCGGTGAAGGTGGCGCCCCAGGCAGCCCCGGTACCGTGACCGCCGGAGAGGGTGATGGAACCGGCCAGCAGCCCCATGTGGGGATCCAGGCCAAGCAGAGTCGCCAGACCCACGCCCAGGCTGTTCTGTACCAGCAGCAGACCGGTAACTACCAGCAGAAAGGTGAGTACCGCTTTGCCGCCGCGCTTGAGGCTGGCGAGATCGGCAGAGAGACCAATGGAGGCAAAAAACGCCAGCATCAGCGGTGTCTGCAGGCTGGTATCGAATTGCAGCTCCATCTGCAGGGTGGAGCGTAGCAGCAGTAGCACCAGCGCGACCACCAGACCACCGGCAACCGGTTTAGGGATGTTGAAGGTTCGAAGCAGCCCGACACGAGTGACTAGCACTCGGCCAAGCAGTAATACCAGAGTGGCAGCGACCAGTGTTGCGTAGGAATCAAGTTGTATCATTCAGTACTCCCATGTTGATTGGCTGTGCCTTCTGTTGGTGAAGACTCACAGATTCAGCCGGGATAAAAACAGTGTGGCTTATAGGCCAACTTTAAGAAGGGGAGAGTGCTCCCCGCCCCATGAAAATAGGGCCAGTGCGGGCCTGAAATATTCAGGCATCCAGATGATATTTACGAAAAATCGGGCGAATAGTAGCAAAAAACGTCGTTTGGTGCCAACTTTGTCGTATTAATGTTCGCCTGGGTGCCTTATTGTGAAATTTAATACCATGGTGGTGGTGAGTGAAAAAGCCAAAAAGAGGGTAGGGAACGGCTGTCATTTAGGGTGTCAGTCTCTATAATTCGCCGGTTTCCGCTGCGCGCAGAGGAGCTGGCGGGTGTTGACATTGTGGTTCACCCCGATATGGCTCCTGTGCCGGCGGTGTTCACTTCATCAAGAGGAGAGGGTGTGAAGAAGAAGTCCATCTATATCGCCTACACAGGCGGCACCATTGGGATGCAGCGTTCCGAGCACGGCTACGTGCCGATGGCTGGCTTTATGGAAGACTGTCTGGCGCGGATGCCCGAGTTCCACCGCCCCGAGATGCCGGATTACCATATCCACGAATATGCGCCCCTCATTGACTCTTCCGACATGACCCCGGCGGACTGGCAGCGTATCGCTGAAGATATTCGCGACAACTACGACAAGTACGATGGCTTTGTGATCCTGCACGGCACCGACACCATGTCGTTCACCGCCTCGGCGCTCTCCTTCATGCTCGAAGATCTGCACAAACCGGTCATCATTACCGGCTCCCAGATCCCGCTCGCCGAGCTGCGATCCGACGGTCAGCAGAACCTGCTCAACGCCCTCTATATTGCGGCCAACTACCCGATCCACGAGGTGACGCTGTTCTTTAACAATCAGCTCTATCGCGGCAACCGCAGCAAGAAGGTGCACGCCGACGGCTTCCACGCCTTCGACTCCCCCAACTATCCGCCGCTGCTCAATGCCGGGATCGCCATCTCGCTGGAGGCGGGCGAACTGGGTGTGCCGTCCGAGCGGCCGCTGGTACTGCACGACATCACCCCTCAGCCCATTGGCGTGGTGACCCTCTATCCGGGGATCTCCAGCGAGGTGATCGCCAATATCCTGCAACAGCCGGTGAAGGCGCTGATCCTGCTGTCGTTCGGAGTGGGCAATGCGCCGCAGAATCCGGCCATGCTGGCACTGCTCTCCGAGGCATCGGCCCGCGGCGTTATCATCGTCAACCTGAGCCAGTGCCTGCACGGCAAGGTCAATATGGGTGGCTACGCCACTGGCAATGCCCTGTCGCGGGCCGGGGTCATTTCGGGCTTTGACATGACCGCCGAGGCTGCACTCACCAAGCTCCATTTCCTGCTGAGCCAGAACTTGCCTTCCCACCGCATTCGCGAGTTGATGCAGCAGTCCCTGCGTGGGGAGCTGACTCCCTGAGAAACTGTCCACGATCTTACTGCGAAGCCGCGATCAAGGCTCATGTGCTGCTCGCGTGTTTGTGAACCAGAGGCTCACGTATATCTATACGCTCCGCTTCCTGCGCTGCTCTTCACCTTGCTGACGTCTTCTCGCTACAGGTCGTGAACAGCTTCTGACCTCCCCACCATGGGGAGAGTGGAAAAAGAGGGGAGCCATTATGGCTCCCCTCTCTGTTGTGGCCGCTGCGAGCGGCCTACCGGGTCAGGTTCAATGGTTAAGGTCGACCCGCACTATCTCTTCCTCATCGCGATACTGACGCTTGAGCTCGCTCTTGCTCTTCATCACGATCTCGCCATCACGACCGATATTCATGTGCTCCGGATTGTCGAGATGCATCGCCTGCCAGGCCATCACGGCTTGCAGGGAGGTGGCCTTCTGCTCGTCGGTGAGGGGCTTGCCATCGGGCCACTTGCCCAGCTCGACTGCGGTTTTGAGCCGCTCGTACACCTCTTGTGGCATCTGCCTGATTGCTTGCAAAAACTCACCCTGTTGAAACGACATCCGGCCTCTCCTTGAACTATTGAGCTATAAGCTGCGGGATCTGACGGGCAGATCCTGACGGGCTATGCAGGCAGATCCTGGCGGACTACGCCAGCCATCTGTTCCATCACCCGCACTACCTGACAACTGTACCCGAACTCGTTGTCATACCATACGTAGAGCACGCAGTGATCCCCCTCGGCGATGGTCGCCTGGGAGTCGACGATGCCCGCATAACGGGAACCCACCATGTCGGAGGAGACCAGCTCGGTGCTGGCACTGAAGTCGATCTGGCGATGGAGGGCTGAGCTTAGCGCCATCTGCTGCAGATAAGCGTTGAGGCTCTCCCGATCGGTGGCCTGCTCCAGCGACAGATTGATGATGGCCAGCGACACGTTGGGAGTCGGTACCCGGATGGCGTTGCCGGTCAGCTTGCCCTTGAGTTCGGGCAGCGCCTTGGCCACCGCCTTGGCGGCGCCGGTGCTGGTCATCACCATATTGAGGGCCGCGCTGCGACCGCGGCGCTCGCCTTTGTGGTAGTTGTCGATGAGGTTCTGATCGTTGGTGTAGGAGTGGACCGTCTCCACGTGGCCGTGGCGGATGCCGTACTTGTCCTGCATCACCTTGAGCACCGGGGTGATAGCGTTGGTGGTGCAGGAGGCGGAGGAGATGATCCTGTCACCCGGGCCTATCACCTCATGGTTGACCCCGAACACCACGTTTTTCATCTCCCCCTTGCCGGGAGCTGTCAGCAGCACCTTGCCGGCACCGCGCGCTTTCAGGTGCTCGGAGAGGCCTGCTTCGTCACGCCAGACGCCGGTGTTGTCGACGATCAGCGCATCGTGAATGCCGTAGGCGGTGTAGTCGATGTCGGCCGGGCTATTGGCGTAGATCACCTGAATGAAGGTGCCGTTGGCGATGATGGCGCTGCGCTCCACATCCACCTCGATGGAGCCGTTGAAGGGACCGTGCACCGAGTCGCGGCGCAGCAGGCTGGCACGTTTCTCCAGATCCCCGTCGCGACCGCCACGCACCACGATGGCGCGCAGGCGCAGCGGATTGGCGGCGCCGGTACGCTCGATCAGCAGGCGGGCCAGCAGGCGACCGATACGGCCAAAGCCGTAGAGCACCACGTCGGTCGGCTGCGGCATCTGGCTGCGGCCAAGGGCAGGTGCCAGTCGCGCTTGCAGATAGTCCTCGATCCCCGCCTCATCCTGATGATCCTGCCAGTAGCCGACTGCCAGCTTGCCAAGGTCTACCTCGGCAGCGGTGGGTTTGAGGGCAACGATGGCCTGAAGCAGGGGGAAGCTTTGCTGGATGGGAAGGGGAGCGCCCTGGTGGCGGCGGACGACCCGGTGGGCCTTTAGGATATCGATGGTGGAGGCGTTTTGCAGCGGGCGGCCGTAGAGGGTGATCTCGACCCCTTGTTGTCGGTAGAGGCGACCAATCAAGGGTTGCATGGCTTCGGCGAGCTCCTGGCTCTCCTGCCACGCTTGCAAGTAGTGCTCGTGGGTCATTGACCAGATCCTTTATTTCACGTTGTTGGTGTAAATAGAAAATTCGTCGAATGCAGATCAGTGTAGGGGTCTATATTTCGTTATATTATTCTGCAATCGCGGCCTTATATGGCGCGCGCATTGTAATGGATATGTAACCGGTTTGCTAGCCGGTGATGGCCGACAGAGGCTTCAGTTGTTACCAACCCGCGTTACCAACAAGATGTGAATCATGGCCAATTTCCCCCTGCGACAGACCTTCATCATGCTTTCAGTCGGCCTTGCCGTAGCTGGCTGCAATGACGATCGGATCCACAATATCTGCAGCAACCATGCCGAGCTCTGTCAGGATCTGGTGGACGATGGCTGGTGTCGCTACGAGCGTACCGATGTGATCCGCAGCCGCTTCTATCTCAAGGAGGAGGGAACGGATCGGCGCAAGTACGAGCTGATGCGCAACCTTGAGCGCTATCTTAAGTGTGCCGAGCGCTCTACCAACATCGAGTATAAGAATGCCCGCGAGCAGAAGAGCCCACGGGTGGAGGGGATGTTGGCGGCTGGCGAACAGCTGGCCCAGCTCGATGTGGCCACCCGCAACTCGCAGGATCCCTACTTGCTGCTCTGGCACTGGACCAACAACACCAACGAGCTGGCCCGTCAGCAGTTCATGGCACTGGAAGGTAACAAGGTGCTCGACGAACCGGAACTTCAGCTGGCCCTTGGCGGAGCCTACGCCAAGAGCGACCCCGAGAAAGCTATTTCCATCATGCATCACGGCCTCTCCCTCTATCGGGAAGGTGACAAGATAAACAGCCGCATGTTCACCTCCCTCAGTACCCTCTATATGGGTCAGAAACAGTATGGGCTGGCCTATCTGTGGGGCAAGGTGAGCGAGTCGTTTCAGGATAGCCCCGAGGTCTCAGCCAAGCGTTTTGGCATCTACCACACCCTGAGCAAGACAGAGCAGGATGGCTACGATGTGCGGGCTGCCGAAATTGTCGAGCAGCTCAAGCATGGCAACTACCGGCCCTGAGGCAGTGATGACGATGTTCTCCCCGGCCAGCTGCTGGCCCGCACCTTTTTCCCTCTCGTTTGTCCATGGCGAGGTGATCACCGATGGCCATACCCTGGAACGCCTTACGGTACGTGCCGTAGTACTCCGTGGCGACGAGTTGCTGCTGGTTCACTCCCGGGTCAACGGTGATCTGATGTTTCCTGGCGGCGGCGTAGAAGCGGGGGAAAACCACCATGTGGCGCTGGCCCGCGAGCTGAAGGAGGAGTGCGGTGCCGAGTTGCTGGAAGTAGGGACCCTGCTTGGCGAGACCCGGGAATACCGCGCCGCCCGCGAGCCGGGGTTCGATGCCTACTGCATCCGCTCGCTCTACTACTTGTGCCGGATTGGTGATCAACTGGTGGAGCCACAGCCACAGCCCTACGAGATCCGCCTTGGCTTCGTGCCCGGCTGGTTTGCCCTCGACGAAGCGCTGCAAACCAACAAGACCCAGCTGGCGGGACCCTGTCCCCAGTGGACGGCGCGAGAGACCCGGGTGCTAGCCCAGCTGCAACGCTGGCATCAACAGGGGAGCTTCGACCACGGCTACTGAAGTAGATCAAGCCGCGACGGTCAGTGATACCAACAAAAAGAGCGCCAATAGGCGCTCTTTTTAATTGAGATGGAGGCGGTTATTTGGCCTCTCTGTCGTGCGAGGTTACTTGACCTCTTCGCCCTTGGCTTGCAGATCCGCGTGATAGGAGGAGCGCACGAAAGGACCGCAGGCGGCGTGGGTAAAGCCCAGCTCCATGGCGACATCTTTCAGCTCGTCAAACTCTGCTGGCGGCACGTAGCGCTTGACCGGCAGGTGGTGGCGGCTTGGCTGCAGATACTGACCCAGGGTCAGCATGTTGACGCCGTGAGCGCGTAGATCCTTGAGCACCTCGACGATCTCTTCGTTGGTCTCGCCAAGGCCCATCATCAGACCGGACTTGGTCGGTACATGGGGGTGCATCTCCTTGATACGGCGCAGCAGCTCCAGCGACCACTTGTAGTCGGCACCCGGGCGAGCGACGCGATACATGCGCGGCGCAGTTTCCAGGTTGTGATTGAAGACGTCCGGCGGCGTTTCGCGGAACACCTCAAGGGCCTGCTCCATCCGGCCACGGAAGTCCGGGGTCAGGATCTCGATGCGGGTCTGCGGGCTGTGCTCGCGGATCTCGCGGATGCAGTCGGCGAAGTGCTGGGCACCGCCGTCGCGCAGATCGTCGCGGTCCACCGAGGTGATCACCACATACTTGAGGTTCATCTCCTTGATGGTCAGCGCCAGCTTCTTCGGTTCTTCCGGATCGAGTGCCAGCGGGCGGCCGTGGGCCACGTCGCAGAAGGGGCAGCGACGGGTGCAGATCGCGCCCATGATCATGAAGGTGGCCGTGCCGTGGTTGAAACACTCCGCCAGGTTGGGGCAGGAAGCCTCTTCACAGACCGAGTGCAGCTTGTTCTTGCGCAAGGTGCTCTTGATGTGTTCGATCTTCTGGCTGGAAGGGGGGAGTTTGATCCGCATCCAGTCCGGCTTGCGAAGGATTTCTTCGTTGGGATCCGGCATGAATTTCACCGGGATCAGGGCCATCTTGTCGCCATCGCGCAGCTTGACGCCCGGCTCCATACGAACGGGTTTGCTCATGATTCACTCTCGGTGTTTGTTATTGTCTGATAGCCAATCAGGCTGGCCAGTTCGGCCACCAGAATGGATTGCGCCTCGGCCACGCTCTGCGGGCCGCCCAGGGCGCTGGTCTGGGTCATGGCCATGCCCGCATAGCCGCACGGATTGATGTGCAGGAAGGGGGTCATGTCCATGTTGATGTTGAGGGCCAGCCCGTGGAACGAGCAACCCTTGCGGATGCGCAGTCCCAGCGAGGCCAGTTTGGCCTCCATGCCAAGGTCATTTTTCACATAGACCCCGGGGGCATCTGCCTTGGCATAGGCCTGGATATCGCTTTTGGCCAGGGTGTTGATGATGGCTGTTTCCAGCGCGGTCACCAGCTCGCGCACCGAGAATTTGCAGCGGCGCACATCCACCAGTACGTAGAGCACCAACTGGCCCGGGCCGTGATAGGTCACCTGACCGCCGCGATCGCTCTGCACCACCGGGATATTGCCCGGATTGAGCAGGTGTTCGGCCTTGCCGGCCTGGCCCTGGGTGTAGACGGGGTCGTGTTCGACCACCCAGAACTCGTCCGGGGTGTCGCTGGAGCGGTTGTCAGTGAAGGCTTTCATGGCGTCCCATACCGGCTGGTAGGGGCGGCGACCCAGCTGCCTGACTATCAGGCTGGACTGGGCGGGGATCTGGGATGACATGGTGTCCTCGTGGCGTGCTGCGGCCAAAAACAGTCGCCCCGCAGAACGGGGCGAGAGAGAAATTACAGTACGTATTTCACCAGCTCGATCTTGCCAAGCGCAGTGTACATCGCTTCGATGTGCTCTTTGCTCTGGGCTGTCACGGTCACGCGAACCGAGTGATAGTTGCCCTTGGAGCTGGGCTGGACGGTCGGGCTGTAGGTGCCCGGAGCATGCTGCTGCAACACTTCAACCACCATATCCGGCAACGCAGGATCCGCGATGCCGAGTACCTTGAACGGGAATTTGCAGGGAAACTCCAGCAGTTCATCAAACTTGGTATTCATTTACTCACCTTTTTCGTCATCAGCATGATGACTTCATCTTGGATGGCTAGTGGCCGATGGCCCGTGGAGGCCGCCATTTCAAGTCTGTATGGGTGCGGCTAAACCCTATATGGGCGCCGTACACTCCGGGATCAAGGCCGGGAGCGGTCAGACAAGGATGGAAGTGCTGCTTTTTACCACAAATCAGGGTAAGGCGGAACCTGCAGTTTACAGGGTTATTCACTGCCTTTGCCCGGCGCAGACAGCAGCGGCGCCTGTTGGCGCCGCTGTTCGGTGAGGATTGTGCGTCGGATTACTTGAACCAGCTGGTGACCAGCAGTACCAGGTAGTCCCACAGACGGCTCATCAAGCCACCTTCTTGCACCTCTTCCAGGGCGACCAGTGGTACCTGCTTGATCTCTTTGTCACCCTGCTTCAGGAACACGGTACCAACGCGCTGACCCTTGGCCAACGGGGCTTTCAGCTCGCTGTCGAGCTGGAAGTCTGCCTTGAGGTTGTTGCCCTGACCGCGAGTGACCAGCACGGAGACATCTTTGTCGACGCCCAGTTTCACTTCAGACTTGTCGCCCATCCAGATCTTCTGGGTGACCAGCTCGGTGCCTGCCTTGTATGGAGTCAGGCTTTGGAAGAAGCGGAAGCCGTAGGTGAGCAGTTTCTTGCTCTCGGCGGCGCGGGAGGCTTCGCTGCTGGCGCCCAGTACCACGGCGATCAGGCGCATGCCTTCGTTGTTGGTGGCAGAGGAGACCAGGTTATAGCCGACCTGGCTGACGTGGCCGGTCTTGATGCCATCCACTTGCAGGGATTGATCCCACAGCAGGCGGTTGCGGTTGTGCTGGGTGATACCGTTGAAGACGAAGGATTTCTGGGAGTAGATCTTGTACTCCTCCGGCTGATCATGGATCAGTGCCTGACCCAGGCGGGCCATATCACGGGCTGTACTGTAGTGACCCTCTTCATCCAGACCGTGGGGGTTCTTGAACTGGGTGTCCTTCATGCCGAGCTTGGCGGCCCAGGCATTCATCAGGCTGGCGAAGGAGTCGGTACTGCCGGCCAGATGTTCGGCCATGGCGACGCAGGCATCGTTGCCGGACTGGATGATGATGCCCTTGTTCAGGTCATCGACAGAGACCTGCTTGCCCACCTCGATAAACATCTTGGAGGAGTCTGAGTAGTTCTTGGACCAGGCGTTCTGGCTGATGGTCACCATGTCGGTGCCCTTGATGTTCCCCTTGTGCAGCTCGTCGCCAACGATGTAGGAGGTCATCATCTTGGTCAGGCTGGCAGGGGGCAGACGCTCGTCGGCGTTCTGCTCGGCCAGCACCTGACCGGAGTAGTAGTCGATCAGGATATGGGCCTTGGCGGAGATCTCCGGCGCGGCGGGAACCACCACTGGGTTGGCGTTCGGCGTGGGTGTCGGCACCGGCGTATTGGCCTGAGCGGTTACGCTGATCAGTGAGGCCAGAAGAACTGAACGGGCAAATTTGGACATCTTGAAATTCCTGCGAGCCAGATGGGGATAAAATGCGGGCCTAACTATACCAGATGCGCCCGCAGGTTATAGTCCGACATGGCGATCATGACTGGTTTTTTATCCATCAATCACTGCCATCACGCCATAAAGCGACGTGATGGCGGGGCCGGGAGATTGGTCACCGCCGCTGTCAGAGGAGGGATCAGGGCACGATAAAGGCCTGTTCCAGTCCCCCTTGCCGTACTTTTTCCAGCAGTGCGGCTTGTTTATCCGCCTCCACCGGGCCGATCAAGACCCGGAAGATGGCGCCATGGGCTTCAATCCGGTAGGGCACACCATGGCGCTGGGTCATCACCTTGCCCATCGCCTCGGCCCGATCCCGGGAGCCGCTGGCCAGTACTTGGATCATCTTGCCATCACCGCTGCTGGCGGGCGCTGCAGCCTTGGCCGGAGCCTGCTTGACAGGTGCCGCTTTGGCAGGCTTGGCCGCTGGCGCCTTGACGGGAGCAGGGGCAGCAGCGGGAGTGGCCATCGCCAGTGCGGTCGGTTCACCCAGGAAGCCATCTTGCGCCACTGTGTTGGATGCCGTTGCTGGCGGGGTGGTCGGGGTCATCTCGATGGGCTTCATCGGTTCCATGATCACCATCTGGTCCGGGGTGTCGTTGATCAGCTCCAGTCGAACGCGAGCTGTGCCGCTATCGACCATCTCCAGCTGCTTGGCCGCCGCATAGGAGAGGTCGATCAGGTGAGGGCTGTTGAAAGGGCCGCGATCGTTGACTCGTACTATGGTCTCCAGCCCGTTGTCCAGATTGGTGACCCGCACATAGCTCGGGATGGGCAGGTTGCGATGGGCGGCGCTGAACAGCTTGCTGTCCAGCACATCGCCGTTGGCGGTCTTCTGGCCATCCAGATCCGGTGACAGCCAGCTGGCTGTGCCCTCTTCGCTATAGTGCTTGATATCGCGCCACACCTCGTTTTTCTGTTTGCCAATCCAGTAGTCCCGGTTGCCGCTCGCGCTCAGGGGCTCCGGGCGTGGGATGGCGCCGGTGGCTTGCGGGATCTCGATAACGGGTGGCTTGCTGACCGGTGCAGGCGGCTCGACAGGGGCGCTCTGTTCCGGCTGGCTGCTACAGGCGGCCAGCAACAAGCTCAGACTGAGCGGGAGGAGTTTGTGACGAAGATGCATACGCTTCCTGAATGGCTTGGCTAAGTTGATACACCGCCATCGCGTAGAGTGGGCTGCGATTGTAGCGGGTGATCACGTAAAAGTTATGCCGTGCGACCCAGTATTCCGGTCCATCGGCTTGGGCAAGCGCCAGCAACTTGACCGGCGTCTGCGGGGCCAGCGGCGTGGCGAGCTCAATCCCTGCCGCCGCCAGTTCTGACCACTGTTGTGTGAGCTCGGGCTCAGATCTCAGCAAAGGTTCGACCGCCATCAGCCCGATCTGGGCAGGTTCCACCACGGATTCGCCCCAGCGCCACTGGTGGCTGGCTAAATAGTTGGCCACGCTGCCGATGGCATCGACCGGGTTGGCAAACAGATCCCGCTTGCCATCCCCGTCAAAATCGACGGCGTAGTGGCGGTAGCTGGAGGGCATGAACTGCCCCATCCCCATGGCGCCAGCATAGGAGCCCTTGAGGTGCTCCAGCGACCACCCCTCTTCCCTTGCCAGCAACACCAGCTGGGCAAACTCCTTGGCAAAGAAGTCGCTGCGCTCCGGGTAGTGGAACCCCAGGGTGTAGAGGCTATCGAGCACCGGATGACGGCCCATCTGGCGACCGTAGAAGGTCTCGATCCCTATGATGGCCACGATGAGCGAGGCCGGCACCCGATAGAGCTGTTCCGCGCGGGCCAGCGTCTCGGCATGTTGCTGCCAGAACTGCTGGCCGTCACGGATGCGATCCGGGGTAACAAACAGCGGCCGGTAGCGATGCCAGGGTTTGGCCTCCCACGGCTTGCTGATGGTGTCGAGCACCTCCTGCCGTAACTGAGCGCGGGCGACGGCAGCCTGCAGCTCCGCCAGCGGCACTTGCTGCTGTTCGGCGAGCAGGGCCAAGCGATCCGGCGCCACGGCAGCGGTTGCCATCGAGGCGGCGAGAGAGAGCAACAATCCAACCCGTTTCATCAGGCAAGCAGCTCTCTATGAGTCTGAATTGACATCAGGATACCGAATCCGGCCATCAAGGTCACCATGGAGGTGCAGCCATCGATCTTCAGCAGCAGGGGAACACCCACCGCCGGCAAATAGATCCATCTCATCATGCCAGCAGCCTTCTATGAGTCTGGATGGACATCAGTATGCCAAAGCCGGCCATCAGGGTCACCATGGAGGTGCCGCCATAGCTCACCAGCGGCAGGGGAACCCCCACCACCGGCAGGATGCCACTCACCATGCCCATGTTGACGAACACATAGACGAAGAAGGTGAGGGTGATGGCGCCGCCCAGCAGTCGCTCGAAGCTGTTCTGGGCCTGCATCGAGATAAACAGGCAGCGGCTGATGACGTAGAGGTAGAGCACCAGCAGCAGGGCAACCCCTACCAGACCGAACTCCTCGCTGAATACTGCGAAGATGAAGTCGGTATGGCGCTCGGGCAGGAACTCCAGCTGGGACTGGGTCCCTTGCAGCCACCCCTTGCCAAAGACGCCGCCGGAGCCGATAGCAATCTTGGACTGGATGATGTGGTAGCCTCGGCCGAGCGGGTCTTTCTCCGGGTCGAGCAGCATCAGCACCCGCTGGCGCTGGTAGTCGTGCATCAGGAAGAACCAGAGCACCGGCATAAAGGCCAGCATCAGCAGGACCGCCAAGCCGATCAGCCACCAGCTGAGCCCCGCCAGGAAGATGACGAAGAAGCCGGAGGCGGCCACCAGAATGGAGGTGCCAAGGTCAGGCTGGGCGGCGATCAGCAGGGTGGGCAGCAGCACCATGATGAGGGCGATCACCACATGGCTGAACTTGGGTGGCAGCGAGTGGCGACTGAGCCAAGCAGCCACCATGATCGGCATGGAGAGCTTCATCACCTCGGAGGGCTGGAACTTCATAAAGCCCAGATCGAGCCAGCGCTGGGCCCCCTTGCCGATGTGGCCGAACACGTCCACAGCAATCAGCATCAGCACCACCACGGCGAACAGCGGCACCGACCAGCGGGCGTAGAGGGAGGGGGGCAGCTGGGCCAGGCCGATCATCAGGGCAAAGGCGAGGCCGCCGCGCACCAGCTGGCGCACGATGGAGTCCATATCCTGACCGGAGGCGGAGTAGAGCACCACCATGGAGAGGGTCATCACGGCCAGCAGACCGAGCAGCAGGGGCAAGTCGATATGCAGCTTGTACCAGATGCTCTGCTGGCGGGCAGAATTACTCATGGGGGGCGACCTCACTCGGTTGGGACGGCTTTTCCGGTGCCGGTGGCAGTTGCGGATCAGGGGGCAGCAGATAGGCATCCAGCATCTGGCGTGCAATGGGCGATGCAGCCCGGCCACCGCCACCTCCGATGGAGTTTTCCAGTACCAGAGCTACCACCGCTTTGGGTGCCTCGAAGGGGGCATAAGCAACGAACAAAGCGTTATCGCGATGCTCCGCCTTGACAGTCTTGATGTTGTAAACCTGATTTTCCTTCAAACCGACTACCTGGGCTGTGCCCGATTTACCGCCTGAGGAGTAAGGCGCCTTGGCAAACGAGTGACGGCCACTGCCTTCACTGCCATGGTTGACTCGCCACATCCCATCCTGCGCCACTTTCCAGAAGCTGTCGTTCTTGAGCTTGAGGGCGATATTGGGGTTGATAGGGGCATCGACCACCCCCGCCTGGGAAGCGGTGCTCTTGAGCAGGTGCGGGGTGACGTCGTGGCCGTTTTGGGTCAGGATACTGATCGCCTTGGCCAGCTGGAGCGGTGTCGCGCTCCAGTAGCCCTGACCGATACCGACAGAGATGGTGTCACCCTGATACCAGGGCTGGCGCCAGCGGGCCATCTTCCAGTCACGGGACGGCATGACGCCCTTGGTCTCTTCATAGAGATCGACCCCGGTGTACTGACCGAAGCCAAACTTGGTCATGTAGCTGTGGATCTTGTCGATGCCGACCCGATAGGCGAGATCGTAGAAGTAGGTATCTGCCGAGACCTCGATGGCGCGATAGACATCGAGCCAGCCATGACCCCAGCGGCGCCAGTCGCGAAACTTCTTGGTGGTACCGGGAATGGAGAAGCTCGGGCCGCCGAAATAGCGGTAGCCCGGGGTGATGGCCCCCTCGTTGAGACCCATGATGGACATCATGGGTTTGACGGTGGAGGCGGGGGCATAGATCCCCTGAGTGGTACGGTTCACCAGCGGCCGTGCCGGATCGTTGAGCAGTGCCGAGTAGTTGGCGCTGGATATGCCTGTCACGAACAGGTTGGGGTCGTAGCTGGGGCTCGACTCCAGCGCCAGGATGGCGCCGGTTTTCGGGTCCATCATCACGATGGCACCGCGCTGGCCAGCCAGCAGTTGCTGGGCCTTGAGCTGCATCCGGACGTCGATATTGAGGTAGATATCCTTGCCCGGAACCGGAGGCTGGAACTTGAGGGTGCGGACAATCCGGCCGCGGTTGTTGACCTCGACCTCCTGATAACCCGCCACCCCGTGCAGCTCATCCTCGTAATACTTCTCCACCCCCTGCTTGCCGATATCCTTGGTGGCGGCATAGTTGGCGAGTTTGTCCTCTTTTTCGAGACGTTCCACGTCGCGGGTATTGATCTTGGCCACATAACCCAGCGCATGGGTCAGGGTGTCGCCAAACGGGTAGTAGCGCTTGAGGTAGGCCTCGATGCTGGCACCCGGATAGTTGTGCTGGTTGACCGAGAAGAGCGCCACCTGATATTCGGTCAGCTTTTCGTAGAGAGGGACCGGCTTGAAGCGACGCTGGCGTTTTACTTCGGTCAGAAACTTCTCTTTGGTGCCTTCCGGCAGCCCCAGCAGGGCGATCAGCTGGTCGGCAGTTTTTTCAAGATCCCTGGTCTCTTCCGGGACGATTTCCAGACTGTAGACAGGGCGGTTCTCCGCCAGCAGCACGCCGTTGGTGTCGTAGATGAGACCCCGGGGTGGCGCCACCGGCACTACCCGGATGCGGTTGGAGTTGGAACGCGTCTGGTAGGTGTCGTAGGACTCGACCTGCAGATAATAGAGATTGCCCAGCAGCACCAGCATCAGCACGACGATGCCGATGTAGGCTACCAGGGTGCGCCGGAAGAACAGATTGCCCTCGGCACTGTGATCGCGCATCTCGATGCGTTGTTTCAGCATGCCTTTACCTCGGGTTTGTGGGGGGCAATAACAGCAGGAGCGGCATGGTTCACTCTCTGTGATAAGGGTGATTGGTCGTTATGCTCCAGGCACGGTAGAGGCTCTCGGCCACCAGCACCCGCACCAGCGGATGGGGCAGGGTGAGCGGTGACAGTGACCAGCTCTGTTCGGCTGCAGCCTTGCACTCGGGGGACAAGCCTTCCGGCCCGCCTACCAGCAGCGCGACATCGCGGCCATCGAGTTTCCACGCCTCCAGCTGGGTAGCCAACTGCTCCGTGGTCCAGGGCTTGCCCGGAATATCGAGAGTGACGATGCGCGAGCGCCCCGCTGCCGTCAGCATGGCCTCCCCCTCTTTTTGCAGAATGCGGGGAATATCGGCATTTTTGCCCCGTTTGCCGGCGCCAATCTCCACCAGCTCGAACAGCATATCTTTTGGGAAGCGACGGCGATACTCTTCGAAGCCATGCTCCACCCAGGCGGGCATCTTGGTGCCCACCGCAATCAACTGAATCTTCATCTTGCTACGTTGCTGCTCTCGTTATTGCGTGTTCATCTGAGCGGCACCGCTCCACAGTTTTTCCAGTTGGTAGAAGTCACGATATTCATCCTGCATCACATGCACGATCACCGAGCCCATATCTACCAGCACCCACTCGCCGCCAGATTCACCTTCCACGCTCAGTAGATCAAGCCCGGCATGGCGGGCCTCACTGGCCAGATGGTTGGCGATGGCGCTGACGTGACGACTGGAGTTGCCGGAGCAGACGATCATGGTGTCAGTGATGCTGGATTTGCCGCGTACATCGAGGGTGATGATGTCGCGGCCTTTCATGTCATCGATCTTGTCGATGATAAAGGCGTGCAGTTCTTGGCCTTGCAATGAGTCTCTCCTGTATTCCGGCGCCTGACAGCGTGAGGGCGGCGGATTATATCATGGTCACTCCCGTTTCCTATCGGAACGGAGCCGCCGGGAAGTCTTACCGGCAAATGGCGCGGTAGAGCCCCTGTTGATCAATATAGTGCGCAACCGGCTCGGGCAAGAGGTAGCGGGGATCTTCTCCCGCCGCCAGCAGTTGGCGCAGCCAGGTGGCAGACAATTCAATGGGCTGGTTGCTGGCCAGCCAGATATAGCCAGCCCGTTGCCGACGCAGGGCTTCGACCTCTTTGACCTGATGACTGGCTAGCAGCTGCGCCAGTTCGGCCGGGTAATCGGGTTGCCAGCCGGGGCGGGTGCTCACCACCAGATGGGCATAGTCGAGCAGCTCCTGCCAGCGGTGCCAGCCTGGCAGGCTCAGCAGGGAATCCATCCCCATCAGAAAACATAGCGGCGTATCGGGCAGCTCCTGACGCAGCTCGATCAGGGTATCGATGGTGTAAGAGGGCTTGTCCCGTCGCAGCTCCCGCTCATCCACCACAAAGTGGTGGTTCTCCGCCGCCGCCAGTTTGACCATGGCGAGACGCTGCTCGCTCGAGCAGAACGGGTTGGCGCGGTGGGGCGGGATATGGTTCGGGATCAGCCGCACTTCGGCCAGACCAATGGCATCGCGCGCCTCGATGGCGGGGCGCAGATGGCCGATATGAACGGGGTCGAAGGTACCGCCAAGCAAGCCGACAGGTGCCTGCAGCGAGCTGCCAGAACGCTTCAGCATGGGCTGCTCTCCATGACCAGCGGCAGTGGGGTGCCATCACGAAAGCCAAGGGCGATGGTCTGCAGCATCAGCCAGGCTTGCTCGGTATCAAAGCGGCGCTGGGCGTCATCCAGCTGGGCCATCAGCAGCCACAGTTGCTGCAGCTTGGCGAAGGGGAGGCGAGTCAGCGCCTGTTGAATGAGTTGCTGGCGGCTTTGCCAGATGCGCAAGCGGCTGAAGTGCTCCCCCAGCGGCTGGCCGTTGCGCATCGCCAGCGACAGCTCTGTCAGCTGCTCCAGCTCGCGGCAGAGGGTCCATGCCAGCATCCCCGGCTCGGTGCCTTCTGCCCGCAGGGCGGCCAGGATCCGCTGGGCCCGGTTCACCTTCCCCTCCAGCAGGGTATCGACCAGCTGGAACGGGGTGAAGTGGGCGTGACGGATGATGGTTTCCTGCAGATAGGTAACGCTGATGGGCTGTGGCGGCGAGAGCAGAGTCAGCTTCTCGATCTCCTGGCTGGCGGCCAGCAGGTTGCCCTCGTAGGAGTGGCACATGAAGTTGATGGCATCCGGCAGCGCCTTGAGGCCAAAACGCGCAAAACGGGCGCTCATCCAGCGCGGGAAGAATTTGGGTTCCGGATGGTTGACCGGCACATAGGTGCCAATCTGGTAGAGCTTATCGAACCAGGCTGCCTTCATCTGGGTCTGGTTGAGGCGACCGCCGCTCAGCACCAGCAGCAGGTCTGGATGGAGCTGTTTGCCGATTTCGCTGATACGGGCGGCCAGATCCTTGTCGACCTTGGCGGGCAGCTCCAGCTCGATGATCTGGCGGGCTGAGAAGAGGCTCATGGCCTGACAGGCGTCATAGACCTGATTCCAGTCCAGACCGGCTTCGACCACAAAGGTGTGGCGCTCATCGAATCCCTGTTTGCGGGCGATCTGACGGATGGCGTCGATGGCTTCCAGCCGTAACAGAGGCTCGTCGCCAAAAACGAGATAGCAGGGCCGAAGCCCTGCTTTGAGGTGGTCACCAAATTGTTCCGGGTAGACTCTCATCAAAATACTCGCATCAGAAGCTGACCTGGCTCAACTGCCGGATCACCTGATTGGCCGCCTGCTCCTGCATCTCGCGATTGAGCTGCTCCTGTTCACGAGAGGAGGCGAGAGCTGCATCCGGCTTGTTGAGGAAGCTGCGGTTGAAGTTGATGGGGAAGACCTGGGTCGGCTTGCCCGGGGCCGAGATGGTGAACTGGGTCGTGAAGCCCAGCACATATTCGGTGTCCGTCCCCAGCGCGTTGACCGAGGCGACCTGGCTGGAGCTGCGAATGATGCCCAGAGTGAGCACGGGAATGCCCTCCTTGTCAGCCAGGGTTACGCCAGAGGCCTTCAGGCGGGTGGTCACCAGCCGGTAGAAGTCGCTCTTGTTGTCGCCCACGACCTTCATGGTCATCAGCTCGGCCGGGATGCCGGTGCCGCGCATGTGAAAGCCGCAGCCTTGCATCAGCAGACCCGCCAGCACGATGGCCATCCAGCGGGTGAAGATGGTGCCCATAGAAAATCCTCTTTGCATTAAGGGAAAGCGGCGGGCGCAGGGCCCGCCGTTATCATCCGTTTGCTGTCACAGATTGACAATGATCAGCTGGCAGCCAATTAGTTAGCGACAATGTTGAGCAGCTTGCCAGGTACATAGATCACCTTGCGCACGGTCAGCCCGTCGGTGAACTTCTGTACGGAGGCATCGGCCATTGCCAGCTTCTCGACGTCGGCCTGGCTGATCTCGGCCGGCACGGTCAGCTTGCCGCGCATCTTGCCGTTGATCTGTACCACCACCAGCTTCTCGGTCTCGACCATGGCCGCTTCATCGGCCACCGGCCAGGCTGCGTGATCGATGTCGTCGCCCTTGCCCAGCATCTTCCACAGCTCGAAGCCGATGTGCGGAGTGATGGGGTAGAGCATGACTACCACAGCTTCCAGCGCTTCCTGCATCAGGGCGCGGTCCTGCTCGTCGTTGCCCAGCTTGGAGAGATTGTTCATCAGCTCCATGATGGCGGCGATGGCGGTGTTGAAGGTCTGACGGCGACCCACGTCATCGCTCACCTTGGCGATGGTCTTGTGCAGTTCACGGCGTACCGCTTTCTGCTCGTTGGTGAGAGCAGCGACATCGAGTGCGGCAACGACACCACCGGAAACGTGTTCGAAGGTGACGCGCCACAGGCGACGCAGGAAGCGCTGGGCACCCTCTACGCCGGAGTCGGACCACTCCAGCGTCATTTCTGCCGGAGAGGCGAACATCATGAACAGACGGACGGTATCGGCGCCGTAACGCTCGACCATCAGCTGCGGGTCGATGCCGTTGTTCTTGGACTTGGACATCTTGGTCATGCCGGAGTGCATTACCTCACGGCCTTCGTTGTCGATGGCCTTGGTGATACGACCCTTCTCGTCACGCTCTACCTTGACGTCAGTCGGGCTGACCCAGACGTTGCCGCCCTTCTCGTCTTTGTAGTAGAAGGCGTCGGCCAGCACCATGCCCTGGCAGAGCAGGCGCTTGAACGGCTCGTCGCTGTTGACCAGACCCGCGTCACGCAGCAGCTTGTGGAAGAAGCGGGCATAGAGCAGGTGCATACAGGCGTGTTCGATACCGCCGATGTACTGATCCACCGGCAGCCAGTGGTTGGCAGCCGCCGGATCCAGCATGCCCTTGTCGTAGTCCGGGGAGCAGTAGCGCGCGTAGTACCAGGAGGACTCCATAAAGGTGTCGAAGGTATCGGTCTCGCGGAACGCTTCCTGACCGTTGTAGGTGGTCTTGGCCCACTCGGCATCAGCTTTGATCGGGCTCTGGATACCATCCATCACCACATCTTCCGGCAGCAGCACCGGCAGTTGGTCTTCCGGCGTCGGCACCACTGTGCCGTCAGCCAGGGTCAGCATCGGGATGGGGGCACCC
Organism: Aeromonas sp. 600774; assembly: GCF_049175075.1. Taxonomy (NCBI): domain Bacteria; kingdom Pseudomonadati; phylum Pseudomonadota; class Gammaproteobacteria; order Aeromonadales; family Aeromonadaceae; genus Aeromonas; species Aeromonas sp. 600774. The sequence continues at coordinate 162,166 of NZ_JAAKUJ010000003.1, read as the reverse complement.
CAGTAACGCTGACGGGAGACGCCCCAGTCACGCAAACGGTAGTTGACGGTGCGCTTGCCCTTGCCGAGCCCTTCCAGCTTGTTGGCGATGGCATCAAAGGCGCCCTGGAAGTCGAGACCGTCGAACTCGCCGGAGTTGAACAGCACGCCCTTCTCGGTGTAAGCCGCTTCGCTCACGTCGACGTCGCCATCAACCGGCTTGATCACCGCCTTGATGTCGAGGCCATATTTGGTGGCGAATTCGAAGTCACGCTGATCGTGGGCCGGAACCGCCATTACGGCGCCGGTGCCGTAGTTCATCAGCACGAAGTTGGCGACCCAGACCGGTACCTTGCGGCCATCCAACGGGTGAATGGCGTAGAGGCCGGTGGCCATGCCCTTCTTCTCCATGGTGGCCAGTTCTGCTTCGGCTACCTTGGTGTTCTTGCACTCTTCGATGAAGGCTGCCAGCTCCGGATTGTTCTGGGCTGCTTGCAGCGCCAGCGGGTGACCGGCGGCGATACCGACATAGGTGACGCCCATGAAGGTGTCCGGACGGGTGGTGTAGACCTCCAGCTGCTCAGCCTGACCCTCGATGGCAAAGCTGATGTTGACCCCTTCGGAACGGCCAATCCAGTTGCGCTGCATGGTCTTGACCATCTCTGGCCAGCCTTCCAGATTGTCGATGTCGTTGAGCAGCTCTTCGGCGTAGTCGGTGATCTTGATGAACCACTGGGGGATCTCTTTCTGCTCTACCGGGGTGTCACAGCGCCAGCAGCAGTTGTCGACTACCTGCTCGTTGGCCAGCACTGTCATGTCGTTCGGGCACCAGTTGACGGAGGAGGTCTTCTTGTAGACCAGACCCTTCTCGTAGAGCTTGGTGAAGAACCACTGCTCCCAGCGGTAGTAATCCGGTTTGCAGGTGGCGACTTCACGATCCCAGTCATAACCCAGACCCAGCATCTTCAGCTGGTTCTTCATGTATTCGATGTTTTCGTAGGTCCAGGGCGCCGGCGCGGTATTGTTTTTGATCGCGGCGTTCTCGGCCGGCAGACCGAATGCATCCCAACCTATGGGTTGCAGCACGTTCTTGCCATTGAGGCGTTGATAACGGGAGATCACATCACCTATGGTGTAGTTACGAACGTGCCCCATGTGTAGTCGACCAGACGGATAGGGGAACATGGAGAGGCAGTAGAACTTCTCCTTGTCTACCTTCTCCACGGCCTTGAAGGTTTTCTTGGCATCCCAGTGCTTTTGCACTGCTGGTTCGATTGATTGGGGAACGTATTGCTCTTGCATTGGTGACATCCGGATCTGTGAAATGAATAGATAAATCAGCTGGGAAATCGCAATAGAATACCCATATCCTGCGGCGGCAACAACCGCCAGCATCCGTCAAGCCTGAAGCCGGGCCAGAAAGGGATTTAGCAGAGGAGTAACAGCCATGGACAAACGTCAAAAAGGGTATGAAACCTTTATTGCCGAACTGCAAAAGCAGTGGCAAGAGACAGAGCAGTTCCAGGGGGAGCGCCTCAACCGGATGATTGCCAAGGTGCAGGCCTATCTGGAGGCGGCCAGTGACCTCACTCAGGACGAGCTGGCGCTGATCGCCGAGTATGTGAAGCGGGATCTGGGCAACTATGACGAGGGGCGCAAGGATGAGCAGGTGGAGGAGTCTGCCTTTATGCTGGCGCTCAAAGATACCGCCTGGTCCTGGCTGTCGGATGTGACTGACCGCGCCCAGGTGGAGTGGCGCGAGCTGGCCGACGAGCTGGAGCACAAGGGCGTCTATGAGGCGGGCGACTGGGTGGGGCTGGGGGTCATGGTGTGCGACCAGTGTGGTTGGCGCCATACCGTGCTCCATCCCGAGCAGCTCGATACCTGCCCCGAATGCGGCTGCGCCGAGTATCATCGCGAGCCGCTTTCGCCCTGAATCGACGTATTATCATTTTCATGTACCGACCTGTAGGGACGATTAGCGAAGCGTAATCGTCCATTTGGCCAGAGGTATTCATACCCAGCTTGCCAATAAGAGAGGCGCCCTCAGGCGCCTCTCTCTATTGATGGGCTTGATTACTTGCCCGCGACGGAGAGTCCACCAAAACGGATCAGCGGAGCGTAGAAGCCCTTGCCATCGTTGTGGTGCAAGATATCGCCGACCGCCTCCAGCTCACCCAGCAGGCGGTAGAAGTTGCCCGCCACCGTGATGCCGCGTACCGGCTGCAGGCGAACCCCGTCGCGGCAGAGAAATCCTGATGCGCCAAAGGAGAAGTCGCCGCTCACCGCATCGGCACCCGAATGCAGGCCATCCAGCTTGACCAGCTCCAGATAGTCGCCGCTCTGCACCTCCGCTTCGCTATGGGGGCCCGCGCCAAACACCAGATGGCGAGCGGTCACATCAAGGGCACTGCGTGCTCCACGAGCGGCCGAGCCGTTGCTGGCGACGCCAAAGTGGCGGGCGGTGGCGCTGTTGTGGAGCAGGGTTTTCAGCTCCCCTTCGCCAATCAGCAGCAGATCCGAAGTGGCCGCCCCCTCGCCATCAAACGCCTTGATGTTCATGCCGCCAGGCATATAGACCCGGCTTTCCAGAGTGAGCCAGCGTGACGCCACGCTCTGGCCGACCTTGCTGCGCCAGGGGTTGATCCCCTGCTGGGCCCACTTGCCCGACAGCACCCCCTGAAAGCAGCCAAACAGGCTGGCGAAGCAGTTGGTACTGAAGATGACGCTGTAGCGACCACTCGGCACCGCTTCACCGGGCAGCAGGCCATCGGCGATGGCGTAGATCTGCTCGATGAGCCGTTGGCTATCCAGCTCGTCGAAGCGACGGCCATACTGCCCCTGCGAGTGCATCGACTGGCGGCCATCCCGCTCCACCAGCGCCGAGGTGTAGCAGCCGACGCTGAACTCGCCGTGCTGGCAGAGAGTGCCCTGACTGTTGGCGAGCCAGAGCTGGCTCTCCCCTTCAAAGAAGCTGTTGTAGGGGGCGCCGCTCACATCGGGCATGGCCAGCATGTCAGATTCGAGGCGCAGGGCCAGAGCGATCTTCTCCTCAACCGGCGTGGTATCGGGCTGGTTGATCTCGGCGCAATCTGTGGTGATCCGGCTATTGGCCACCGAGATGCGCTGATCCGCATCCACCTTGGCAAAGCGACTGGCATCGAGGGCATCTTGCAGCATAGCATCCAGCGCCAGCTCATCGAGGGATTCCGAGTAGGCGATGCCGACCCGACCCTCTTTGATCAGGCGAATGCCGAGCTGCTGGCTGCTGGTGACCTTGTATTCACCCAGCTCGCCCTTGTCTGCCTTGAGGGAGAAGGCCTTCTCCTGATTGGCGATGATGTCTGCCTCGGCGTTGAGGGCGGCCACCTTGTCGAGCAGGCGGGTGAGCAGTTGGTTCATGTCGAGTTGGCTCATCAGGCGTTCCCTCCCACCAGGATATTGTCCACTTTCAGCGCCGGCTGGCCCACCGAGGTGGGCACCGAGCCCGAGACCGAGCCGCACATGCCGGCGGCCAGTGCCAGATTGCTGCCCACCATGGAGATCTCTTTCAGCACCTGCGGGCCGGTGCCGATAAGGGTGGCCGACTTGAGCGGCTTGGTGATTTTGCCGTGCTCGATGAGGTATGCCTCCTGCACATTGAAGTTGAACTCGCCGGTGCCGGGCTGTACCGAGCCGCCCCCCATCTTCTTGGCGTAGATGCCGTGTTCCACCGTGGCCAGCATATCGTCGAGGCTGTGGTTGCCCGGTTCGATATAGGTGTTGCGCATACGCGAGGTGGGGGCGTACTTGTACGATTCGCGCCGACCCGAGCCGGTGCGGGCGTAGCCCGTCTTGAGGGCGCCCATTCTGTCCACCAGAAAACCGGTCAGTACGCCGTCCTTGATGAGCTGGGTGTGCTGGGTCGCCATCCCCTCGTCATCGACGTTGATGGAGCCCCAGGCGTTGCTCTGCAAGCCTTCATCCACAGCGCTGACTGCCGGATTGGCGATGAGCTGGCCCATCTTGTCATGGAATACAGAGGCCTTCTTGGCTACCGAGGTGGTCTCCAGCAGGTGGCCGCACGCCTCGTGGAAGATGACGCCGCCAAAGCCGTTCTCCATGATGACCGGCAGGGTGCCGCTCGGGCAGGGAGCCGCGCCCAGTTTCACCAGTGCCTGACGGGTGGCGGTGAGGGCCAGCTCGCGCGGATCGATGCGATCGGCATGCTCCCAGCCCATCAGGGCGCCGGGGGCCTCGTAACCGACGCTCTGCTCGCTCCCTTCCATGGCGATGGTCTGGGCCATGATGCGGTTGTAGTGGCGGCGATCGGCCACTTGCACTCCTTCGCTGTTGAAGATCTCCACCTCCTGCTCCCAGCCCAGCACGTTGCCGGAGAACTGGCTCACCTTGCTGCTCTCGGCACGGACCACCGCATCCATGGCGTGCAGATAGGCGATCTTCTGCTCCAGCAGCTTGTCTGCCGACAGCGGCAGGGCCACCGGGTTGCGATCGCTCAGGCGGGTGAAATCGAAGGCGGTGGCGGTCACCACCGGGTCGCGGCGGTCTTTGGCCGCCAGCAGGGTGACGATGCGCAGCAGTTCGTCGCGGCTGGCCAGATTGGTGTAGCCGTAGAGCACCTTGTGGCCGTAACAGAGGCGCACGCCGATACCGAAATCGAGGCCGCCGCTGATGTTCTCTATCTGGCTGGAGAGCAGGCTGAGCTGGCTGCGGCGCTTTCGCTCGACAAACAGCTCGGCAAAATCGGCACCCAGCGCCAGCGCGTGATCGAGCACGTCACGGGCAATGGCGGGGGCCAACAGGGAGAATGGAGTCATAGAATATCCTTTTCTGGTCTGTCCGTTTGCTTCCGACATCCGGTTCTGATTGTTATGGGATGTCGAGTCCATTGTTGCAGACCAGCACAAAAAAGTCGCTATAGCGTCATGCGATGATACCGATTGAGAAAATCGGTGCGATAACTGCGCCCGGCGGCCAGGGCCAGGCGCTCAGGGTCGTTTTGCCAAAACGTAGGAAAGATCAGAGCAGGGCGTGGATTTCGCTCAGGATCTGTTCGACCCACTGCTCGATGCGCGGATCGGTCTGGTCATATTGGTTGGCATCATCGAGGGCCAGCCCGACGAAGTGACGACCATCGTCGATCAGCGCCTTGGAGGCATCGAATTCGTACCCTTCGTTGGGCCAGTAGCCCACCAGCTTGACCCCTTTTGGCACCAGCTGATCGTGCAGCATACCGAGGGCGTCCTGGAACCATTCGCCATAACCGAGCTGATCGCCGAGGCCAAACAGGGCAACGATGCGTCCCTCCAGGTGGAGATCGGAGATATCTTCCCAGCGGGACTCCCAGTCCTCCTGCAGTTCGCCAAAATCCCAAGTGGAGATGCCGAGGATCAGGATCTCGTAATCCTCCATCCGGCGCAGGGAGACATCCTTGATATTGTGAATATCCACCAGCTCGGGGCCGATGAGGGCGCGGATCTTCTCGGCAGCCATCTCGGTGTAGCAGGTGGTGGAACCGTAAAACAGACCAATCTTCATCGCTCTTCTCTCTGTTGGCGCTTTCTCGCTTGCTTTTGGCGCGTTCTCGCATGCTCGTGTGGGCTGCGCCATGTTGGCAACACGATGGGTAACGTAAGGGGAGGGCGCCAGTCTAGCAGATTGCCATTCGACCTTCACCGCCCGGCAAGGGCGTGGCAAACGAGCCTTATCTTTCCAATGAAAGTGCCTTGTCTTTCCAAGGAGTTGGCGCGTTACAATGGGCCATCGATCCCCTGATTGCAGCGCACCATGAGCAAACCCGACCCCCACCCCCTGATTGAACCCTTTCTGGACGCCCTCTGGCTGGAGCGGGGATTGTCTGACAACACGGTCAGCTCCTATCGCAGCGATCTGGAGAAGTTCTCCCTCTGGCTCGACGAGCAGGGGAGCTCGCTGCTGCTGGCGGGGATGGACGAGATCCAGCACTACCTCGCCTGGCGGGTTGATCACCAGTTTGCGGCCAGCAGCACCGCCCGCTTTCTGTCGGCCCTGCGTCGCTTTTATCAGTATCTCAACCGCGAGAAGCTGCGCAGCGATGATCCGACCGTGCTGCTGGAGGGGCCCAAGCTGCCGAAAAAACTCCCCTCCGATTTAAGCGAAACGGAGGTGGATGCGTTGCTGAGTGCGCCGCTGGTGGATGACCCGCTGGAGTTGCGGGACAAGGCGATGCTGGAGCTGCTCTACGCCACCGGGCTGCGGGTTTCCGAGCTGGTGGGGCTCACCGCCGAGCATGTCAGCCTGCGTCAGGGCTTGGTGCGGGTGGTGGGCAAGGGCAACAAGGAGCGGTTGGTGCCAATGGGCGAGGAGGCGATGCACTGGCTGGAGCGTTACTACCGCGAGGCCCGCATCCTGCTGCTGGGGGGCACCAGCTCGGACGTGGTCTTTCCCTCCAAGCAGGCGCGCATGATGACCCGCCAGACCTTCTGGCATCGCATCAAGCTCTATGCCCAGCGTGCCGGCATTCAGGGCGAGCTCTCCCCCCATACCTTGCGCCACGCTTTTGCCACCCATCTGCTCAACCACGGCGCCGATCTGCGGGTGGTGCAGATGCTGCTGGGCCACGCGGATCTCTCCACTACCCAGATCTACACCCATGTGGCCAACGAGCGGCTCAAGGCGCTGCACGGTGAGCACCACCCCAGAGCCTGAGTGCTGTCCTCCCAAAAACAAAAAACCGCCAGCAGGCGGTTTTTTTATCTCTACACGACAGGAGATGGCGCTTATTTCCCTTGCCGGGATTTCAGCAGATCACGGATCTCGGTCAGCAGCTCCTGATCCTTGGTCGGGCCTGCCGGGGCGGCGGCTTCCTCTTCTTGTTTCTTCTTGAGGGTGTTGATGGCCTTCAGTCCCATGAAGATGGCAAAAGAGATGATCAGAAAGTCGATGATGGTCTGGATGAACTTGCCATAGGCGATGACCACGGCGGGTGTTGTCCCTTCTGCGGCCTTCAGGGTGACCGCCAGGTCGCTGAAGTCCACGCCGCCCAGGATCAGGCCTATGGGCGGCATGATCACGTCACCGACGAAGGAGGAGACAATTTTGCCGAAGGCGGCACCGATGATGATACCGACGGCCATGTCGATGACGTTGCCGCGGGCGGCAAAGGCTTTGAACTCTTGAATCAGACTCATTATTTCCTCCGAAATTAAACAAGATAGCGCGTTGATAACCCTTGCCAAAGGGCGAACTCTTGTCAGGAAAAACAGAGGCTAAGCCGCGTTATTCCTGTCGTCCTGACTAGCTTGCTGGGGTTATGCCCCCTTGGCAATCGGGGGAGACATTTTTTCTCCTCCTCTTCACTGATATTGATTTTGTTGTAAATAGCGAGTTGAGTAATGAACTTGGCTGCTGTACCTTCTTGAATCCATTCATTCATGCCGCATGAGCAATAAAATGAAGTATTTACTACTGGTTGTGATGCTTGCATGCACATTTTCTGCCAGAGCAGGGATGGATCCCAAAGTCTTAAAACAGACCATTACCGCCCGTCTTGGGGTCTCTGTTTATCTGGTGGAACAGACCCCCATTCCCGGGCTCTATATGTTGGGCACTTCGCAAGGAGTGCTCTACAGCGATGCCAAGGGGAACTATGTTGTGCAGGGGGTCATGCTGGATATGACTCATAACATGAAGAACCTTACCGTCTCGGGTATGCGCGAGCAGCGTCGGTTGGGCTTGTCCCAGGTGACCCATCCACCTGTCGTGCTTAAGGCCAGGAATGAGCGCCATCGGGTTGCGCTCTTTTTCGGTGAACAGGATGCCGCTCGTCGTCAACTGTCTGGCACGTTGCAACATCTGCAAACATCCGGTGTGAGCGTCGAGCTCTACCCTGTGATTGAACATGCCGGACAGGCTTCCCACTGGTGCAAGGATCCCCTGCTGCAGAATGATCCCTTCAAAGCCTATTTGCCTCAAAAGGAATGTAGTGAGACCCTTATCGAGAATATTGGCCTGAGCCAGTGGTTGGGGGTCAAGGTACTGCCGGCCTGGGTCTCCTCCGACGGGGATCTGGTGCGTGGGTATCAGAGCCCCGAACAGCTGCTCAAGATACTGGATCATATTGATGTCCCTGCAAATCCGTCGTCGTCCGCGAGTTGATGATTCCCATCTGCCTGCCACTTTGCATCCCCTGCTTCGTCAAATCTTCGCCAGCCGTGGCGTAGAGGATCCCGCCCTGCTTGAGCGCAGCGCCAGCCAGCTGTTGCCGCCCCAGCGCCTCTATGGCATGGAGCAGGCGGTGCCGCTGCTGGCGGATGCCCTGACCGCCCAGAAACGGATTCTGATTGTCGGCGACTTCGACTGCGATGGTGCCACCAGTTCGGCGCTGTGTGTGCTGGCCCTGCGCGCCATGGGCGGTCGCCACATCGATTTTCTGGTGCCCAACCGCTTCGAGTTTGGCTACGGCCTTACCCCTGAAATTGTCGAGCTGGCGGTGGCCCGTGGCGCCGAGTTCCTCATCACGGTGGATAACGGCATCTCCAGCATCGCCGGGGTGGCGGCAGCCAAGGCGGCCGGCATGCAGGTACTGGTTACCGATCACCATTTACCGGGTCAGGAGCTGCCTGATGCCGATGCCATCGTCAACCCTAACCAGCGCGGTTGCGACTTCCCCTCCAAGTCCCTGGCCGGGGTGGGGGTAGCCTTCTACCTGATGGCGGCCCTCAACACCCATCTGCGCCAGCTCGGCTGGTTCGAACGGCAAGGGTTGCGAGCCCCCAATGTGGCGGATTACCTCGATCTGGTGGCCCTCGGCACGGTCGCCGATGTGGTGGCGCTCGATGGCAACAACCGCATTCTGGTCCATCAGGGGTTGCAGCGGATCCGGGCTGGCCGTTGTCGCCCCGGCATTCAGGCGCTGGTGGATGTGTCGGGCCGCGATGGTCGTCGCCTCACCGCCGCCGACCTCGGTTTTGCACTGGGGCCACGCCTCAATGCGGTAGGGCGCCTCGATGACATGTCCCTCGGGGTCGCCTGTCTGCTCTGCGATGATCTCAATCTGGCGCGCCAGCTTGCCTCCGAGATGGATAGCCTCAATCAGGAGCGCAAGGAGATCGAGCAGGGGATGCAGCAGGAAGCGCTTGCCACCCTGGAGCAGATCCGGTTTCGCGATGGCGAGGTGCCCTCTGGCATAGTGCTGCACCGGGACGAGTGGCATCAGGGGGTGGTGGGGCTGGTGGCCTCCAAGGTGAAGGAGAAGTACTACCGCCCGGTCATCGCCTTTGCCGAGAGCAGCGAGACCGAACTGAAGGGCTCCGGCCGCTCCATTCCCGGGGTGCACCTGCGCGATGCGCTGGAACTGCTCGATACCCGCCATCCGGGCCTGATGGGCAAGTTTGGCGGCCACGCCATGGCGGCGGGGCTGACCCTGCCCAAGGCCAATATCGAGGCTTTTAGCCGCGCCTTTGAGGCGGTCATCGGCGAGCTGGTTACCCCCGAGCTCTTGACCGGGGTGCTGCTCACCGACGGCGAGCTGCTGCCGGACGAGCTAAACCTCGAGCTGGCGGAGTTGATTCGTGCCTCCGGTCCCTGGGGGCAGGCCTTCCCCGAACCACTGTTTGACGGCGAATTCGTGCTGGTGCAGCAGCGGCTGGTGGGGGAGAAGCACCTCAAGATGATGCTGACTACCGATTCTGGCCATGCGGTGGATGCCATCGCCTTTGGCGTCGATCTCAAGCGCTGGCCCGATGCCTCGGTCAAGCGGGTGCGGCTGGTCTACCGGCTCGATGTCAACGAGTGGCGCGGCAACCGCAGCGTGCAGCTGCTGGTGGAGCATCTGGAGGCGGTCGGCCTCTGAGCCGGTAGCATCACTGCTTTATCACAGATAGCGCTGACAACGGCCACCCTCGGGTGGCCGTTTTACTGTGGGCCAGGGGGACTCTACCGCTTTGTTATGTTGGTATTTAATTGCTGGCTTTCTGAGTGAGATGATTTTTTGTATCGCTTTTACGTCATTCAATGCGGTTAAAAATTCAAGAAAAAGAGGTGTTGTGATACATTCATCCCTGCATCATTTTGTTGTTTGAACGGGACTGACTCTTTGCTGCCTTCTGGTCGACTGTCGACCTGGACGATTGCCCTCGCTATCGCCAGCCTGCTTTGGTTTGCCGCTTTCGCTGCGGTAGGGGTCACTGCAACACCTCATCAGGCGTCGGTCAGGCAGAAGGTCTCGATGCAGTTGCATGAGCAATCCGATCCGGGATTGGTCAACAGTGTCGGCCTCCCCCCAACCTCCCAATGGCGACTCGGCTTCGAGCTGGGGCGGCGGCTCGAAGGGGCCACTCATCCCGAGCGCTATCAGATGGTGCTGGCCTGGTTCCAGCACGATATCCTCGGCCTGCTCTGCGGTCTGCTACTGGTTCTCCCTCTTCTCTATGTCAGGCAGCTCCCCGGCTACTTCGGTTATCTGCACCGACGGCTGCTGCGCTGTCGCCACCTGCAATATCGTTTCTGTCACGGCGACTAGCTCACCCTGCTGGCGGGCGCCCATCCACCTTTTCACTCGGTTTGTAACGCTCCTGATTGACTGACGGGCAGGCTTGCACCTGTTGCCTGCGCTATATCGTACGGTGTTGCGTCCGCGCTTTCTGTTGTTTCGTCCATGCTGCTGGCCATCGGCCAGAGGCAGACTTTCTCTTTGCGCAAACACCTGGTGAGCACACCTATGGACTACTACTTCAACCTGTTTATTCACTCGATCTTTGTCGAGAACCTCGCCCTGGCCTTCTTTCTGGGGATGTGTACCTTTCTGGCCGTCTCGAAGAACATCAACACCGCTTTCGGCCTCGGCATGACGATCCTGGTGGTGATGGTGATCGCCATTCCTCTCAACAACCTGATCTACCGCCATATCTTGCGGGCAGGCAGTACCTTTTTCGGTGAATTCGATCTGGGCTTTCTCGATTACATCATTTACATCGGGGTGCTGGCGGCGCTGGTGCAGGTGATGGAAATGGTGCTCGACAAGTACGTTCCGGCGCTCTATCACGCTCTTGGCGTCTATCTGCCGCTGTTGACGGTGCACTGTGCCATCTTTGGAGGGGTGATGTTTATGGCGCAGCGGGATTATGATTTCATCGAGTCGCTAGTCTACAGCGCAGGCTCCGGACTTGGCTGGCTGCTGGCCATTGTCGCCATGGCCGGGCTGCGCCAGAAGCTGAAGTACGCCGATGTGCCCGAGGGGCTGCGGGGCATTGGTATCACTTTTATCGTGGCGGGGCTGATGTCCCTTGGCTTTATGTCCTTCTCCGGCATATCGATCTGATGAGGAGATGAAAAAACGAGGCGCCTGTGGGCGCCTCGCTGTTTATCGGAGATTGCGGGTGGTCGTTACAGCTCGCGGGCCCAGGGGTGTGCCTTGGGGCGCAGCGCCAGCGCCAGACCCAGCAGCAGCACGGTCAGGCCGTAGAGGGGCCAGGTGCCAAAGCGCATGTAGGGAGTCTCGCCGTGGGCGGGACGCACCTCGCTGCGCAGCACACCCGCTTCAAACTGCGGGATCTGGCCGATGATGCTGCCGTCAATCTCGGTAACAATAGTGATGCCGGTGTTGGTGTCGCGCAGCAGCGGACGAGCCAGCTCCAGCGCGCGCATCCGGGCGATCTCCATATGTTGCCAGGGGCCGATGCTGGTGCCGAACCAGGCATCGTTGGAGACGGTCAGCAGGAAGTCAGTATCGGCATTGACGTTGCGGCGCACCTCCTCCGGGAAGATGATCTCGTAGCAGATGGCGGCGGCGAACTTGAGCCCCTTGGCGATCAGATTTGGCTGCACTTCATCGCCCCGGCTGAAAGAGGACATCGGCAGATTGAAGAAGGGGGCGATGGGACGCAGCAGATCTTCAAATGGCACGAACTCGCCGATGGGCAGCAGGTGGTACTTGTTGTAACGGTTGGGGTGCCCGTAGAAGTAGGACTCCTTGCCATCCGCATCCTGTACCCCCATGCCGAGCACGGTATTGAAGAAGCGTCGTTGCTCGAAATCATAGTGAATGATCCCCGCCAGCAGACCGGTGTTGTTCACCTTCATCGCTTTGTCGAGGCTCTCCAGATAGGGGCCCATCTCCTTCTCGATGGCCGGGATGGCCGACTCCGGCCAGACGATGATATCGGCATCCTGATTCTCGCGGCTGAGATCCTGATATTTGCGCACCGTCGGCACCAGCGCCTCCGGATCCCACTTGAGGGACTGGGCGATATTGCCTTGCACCAGTGCTACCTTGACCGGCTCGCCACGGGTGACCCAACTGAGCTGCATCAGACCGTGGGCACCGGCTACCAGCAGAGCGGGCACTGCCAGCCAGAGCGGGGAGCGGGATTTCCACACCAGCCAGATGGCGGAGGCAGAGAGCAACAGGGCGAGGGTGATGCCCTGCACCCCGAAAATGGGAGCAAAGCCCCTGAGCGGGCCGTCGATCTGGCTGTAGCCAAACCAGAGCCAGGGGAAGCCTGTCATCACCCAGCCACGCAGCCAGTCCGCCAGCAGCCAGAGTGCCGGAAAGGCGAGCAGCCAGCGGCTCCAGTGACGGCTGCCAAAGAAGCGGGCGAAAACCCAGCAGGCGAGCGTCGGGTAGAGCGCCAGATAGGCGGATAGACCGGCCAGCAGTATAAAAGCGACCGGCAGCGGGATGCCGCCAAATTCGGTCATGCTGACGTGGATCCACCACAGGCCTGGTAAAAAGAGCCCCATGGCATAGCCAAAACCGCGCCAGGCGGCCTGCTTTGGCGTGGCTTTGTCCAGCAGGGCATAGAGGCCAAGCAGGGAGGGGAGCACCAGCGGCCAGTAGCCGAAGGGGGAGAAGGCCAGCACGGCGATGGCGCCAGAGGCCAATGCACTGAGGCTTAACAGAATTTTGGAAGTAACAGGGGATAATCTCACGGGCGATGGTGCTCGTCTTGGTGTGCAACTGGGGTCGAATGGCCGGTATCTTACCCCGTACGGCGGTTAACGGCGAGCCTCGCGCCATCCGGATAGCACAACGCCCCGCAGGCGGGGCGTTGTCAAAAGATCGCTGGCAGTTTACTGGGGTTCAGATTGTGCCACGACATGGTTCTCCGGGATCTTCACCTGCAACTGCTGCAGACGACGCCGGTCGGCATGCATCACCTTGAACAGGTAGCCATCCAGCTCAATCTCCTCGCCCTTTTTGGGCAGATGACTGAAGGCGTGCATCACCAGACCACCCACAGTATCCACCTCTTCATCGCTGAACTGGGTGCCGAAGAAGTCGTTGAAATCCTCGATCTCGGTAAGGGCACTGACCGAGAAGACCCGTTTGCTGATGCGGCGGATCTCGTCCGGCTCATCCTCGATGTCATCGAATTCGTCATCTATCTCGCCGACGATAAGCTCGAGAATGTCTTCAATGGTCACCAGACCGGAGACGCCACCAAATTCGTCGACCACGATGGCCATGTGGTAGCGCTCTTCACGGAACTCCTTGAGCAGACGGTCAACCCGTTTGCTCTCGGGCACGATCACCGTGGGGCGCAAGATTTTCTCGAGCTGCAGCGGCTCGCTGGCGTGATGGCCGCCAAACCCGAAGGGAAGCAGATCCTTGGCGAGCAGAATGCCCTCCACATGATCCTTGTCTTCGTTGATCACCGGGAAGCGGGAGTGACCGGACTCGATGATCACCGGCAGAATCGCATCCACCGGTTGGGACTTCTCGATGGTCACCATCTGGGAGCGGGGGATCATGATGTCTCGCACGCGAAGATCGGCGATCTCCAGCACCCCCTCGATCATGTCCTTGGTGTCCTGATCGATGAGGTCGCGCTCCTCGGCATCGGCTATCACGTCTACCAAATCGTTGCGGTCTTTTGGCTCGCCCTGGAAGAGTTGGCTGAGTTTGTCGAGCCAGGTTTTCTTCGGCGAGCCGGTACTAGGGTGATCGTCGGTCATTTTCTCTCTTGGTTACTCGCTTAAACACACTTGAAATTGTTCGGGTTATATAAGGATGGCCATCTGCTGTTTCAAGTCGATGACCATCCGGCGTTTTACTCTTCGTCGTTCAGATAGGGATCGGCAAAACCTAGCTCCTGCATGATGTCGCGCTCAAGCGCTTCCATCTCTTCGGCTTCCTCATCCTCGATATGGTCATAACCTAGCAGATGCAGACTGCCGTGCACAACCATGTGGGCCCAGTGGGCCATGACGGGCTTGCCCTGCTCTTGGGCCTCACGCTCCACCACCTGACGGCAGATCACCAGATCGCCCAGCAGCGGCAGCTCCAGACCGGGTGGCGCCTCGAACGGGAAGGAGAGCACGTTGGTGGGCTTGTCCTTGCCGCGATAGGTGAGATTGAGCTCGTTGCTCTCCGCCTCATCGACGATACGCACCGTCACTTCTGCCTCCTGCTGGAAGCCGAGAATGGTGCCGTCAAGCCAGCCTTGCAGCTGGGCTTCGGTGGGCAGGCCGTCAGTGCTGGCACTGGCCAGCTGCAGATCCAGGGTTACGCTCATTGCTCACTCTCTTTGCCGGAATAGGGTGCTGCTTTTTCGGCTGCCTGTTTGGCATCGAACGCCTCATAGGCCTGCACGATGCGGGCCACCACCGGGTGGCGAACCACGTCTTTGGACTCGAAGAAGTTGAACGACAGACCATCGACCCCTGGCAGCACTTCCAGCGCGTGGCGCAGGCCGGATTTGGCGTTGCGCGGCAGGTCTACCTGGGTGATGTCGCCGGTGACCACGGCCTTGGAGTTGAAGCCGATGCGGGTGAGGAACATCTTCATCTGCTCGGTGGTGGTGTTCTGGGCCTCATCGAGAATGATAAAGGCGTCATTGAGGGTTCTTCCGCGCATATAGGCAAGCGGCGCCACCTCGATGATGTTGCGCTCCATCAGCTTCTCCACCCGCTCAAAACCCAGCATCTCGAACAGGGCGTCGTAGAGCGGGCGCAGGTAAGGATCCACCTTCTGGGAGAGATCGCCGGGCAGGAAGCCGAGCTTCTCCCCCGCTTCCACCGCCGGACGGGTCAGCAAAATGCGGCGAATTTCCTGACGCTCCAGCGCATCCACCGCCGCTGCGACCGCCAGATAGGTCTTGCCGGTACCGGCCGGGCCTATGCCGAAGCAGATGTCGTGGCGCACGATATTGGCAATGTACTGGGCCTGATTTGGGCTGCGTGGTTTGATGAGACCGCGCTTGGTCTTGACCGTCACCTCCTTGCCATATGGGATGCTCGGCGCCGGTTCGTCATCCTGCTCCAGCACCCGCGACTCCTGAATGGCCAGATGGACCATGTCGGGGGTGATGTCGGTCACCTTGCCACCCTTGAGGGGCTGGGTTTCCACATAGAGGTGCTTGAGGATGACGGCGGCGGCATCCAGCTGGGCCGGTTTGCCCACCAGCTGGAAGTGGCTGTCACGGTAGCTGATCTCGACGCCGAGGCGGCGCTCCAGCTGCTTGATATTGTCATCGAAGGGGCCGCACAGGCTGGCAAGGCGCTGGTTGTCGGCGGGCTCCAGATGCAGATTCAGGGTCGAGATGTGTCGGCTCAAAATATCCTCGTCTCAAGGCGCTCCCCATCCGCTGGGCGAATGGGGAGGAGGGGATTAATGGGGAGTGAAGGCGGCAACGCCCAGCTCGTCCGGTACGTTATCCGGGCGACGGGCCAGGATTTCGCTCGGGGCGGTGGCGATCCGCAGGTTCATCTCGTTCTCGCCGCGGATGAACTTGCCGCGCAGGGAGTTGGGACGCACCTCGGTGATCTCCACGTCGGCAAAGCCGCCGATCAAGGTGTGCTGGCCTTCGAAGTTGACCACCCGGTTGTTCTCGGTGCGGCCACACAGCTGCATCGGGTCGAGCTTGGAGGGCCCTTCCACCAGGATGCGCTGGGTGGTGCCCAGCATGGCGCGGCCAATCTGCATCGCTTGGTTGTTGATGACGTGCTGCAGGCGGGCCAGACGGGCTTTCTTCACTTCCATGTCGACATCGTCGGGCATGTCGGCGGCCGGGGTGCCCGGGCGCGGGCTGAAGATGAAGCTGAAGCTCATGTCGAAACCCACATCCTCGATCAGCTTCATGGTCGCTTCAAAGTCTTCGTCCGTCTCGTTCGGGAAGCCAACGATGAAGTCGGAGCTGATGGTGATGTCGGGACGGGCGGCACGCAGGCGACGGATCTTGGATTTGTACTCCAGGATGGTGTGCGGGCGTTTCATCATGGTCAGAATACGGTCGGAGCCGCTCTGCACCGGTAGGTGCAGGAAGCTGACCACTTCCGGGGTGTCTTTGTAGACTTCGATGATGTCGTCGGTGAACTCGATCGGGTGGCTGGTGGTGTAGCGAATGCGATCGATACCGTCGATGGCGGCTACCAGACGCAGCAGCTCGGCGAAGGTGCAAATGCCGCCATCAAAGGTCGGACCGCGGTAGGCGTTGACGTTCTGGCCGAGCAGGTTCACTTCGCGCACGCCCTGCTGGGCGAGCTGGGCGATTTCGTAGAGCACGTCGTCCAGCGGACGGCTCACTTCTTCACCGCGGGTGTAGGGCACCACGCAGTAAGTACAGTATTTGGAGCAGCCTTCCATGATGGAGACGAACGCGGTGGCCCCTTCGGCGCGCGGTTCGGGCAGGCTGTCGAATTTTTCGATCTCGGGGAAGGCGATATCAACCTGGGCACCACGGCCCTCTTGCACTTCCTTGATCATGGCGGGCAGGCGATGCAGGGTCTGCGGGCCGAACACGATATCCACATAGGGAGCGCGTTGGCGAATCGCATCGCCCTCCTGAGAGGCAACGCAGCCACCCACGCCGATCACCAGACCGGGCTTGTTGGCCTTGAGCTTTTTCCAGCGTCCCAGCTGGTGGAACACCTTCTCCTGCGCTTTTTCGCGGATGGAGCAGGTATTGAGCAGCAAGACATCTGCCTCTTCGGGCTCTTCGGTAAGGGTGTAGCCATTGCTGGCATCCAACAGGTCGGCCATTTTGGACGAGTCATACTCGTTCATCTGGCAACCCCAGGTTTTAATGTGAAGTTTCTTGCTCATTGCTTCTCTTGACTTGTTTTGAAATCGGCATGGTCAAAGGACCGCGCATTTTACTCCGCAATCTGGATACTGCCTAGCTAATATCCAGCTGGCAATGGTGCTCACCCGATACCTGTTGCCAGTAAGCTCAATAAGCTTTCTCCTTGATTTGACGCAGCAATTCCCCGTTTGTCTCACTGTTTATCAGTCGCCCTTGCGCTATCATGCTGCCATCCGGTTCACGTCCGGGCGCTGTCGCCGGACGCACCCTTTCAGGAATAAATGTATGGAACAGTGTGATATCGCCATCGTCGGCGCCGGCATGGTGGGGGCGGCTACCGCCTGTCTGCTGGCGGCCCAGGGCCTCTCGGTGCGGGTCATCGAAACCCAGCTGCCGGAGCAATACGCGCCGGAGCAGCCGCTGGATCTGCGGGTCTCCGCCATCAGTCAGGCCTCGGTGGCGCTGCTGGAGCAGGCTGGCGCCTGGCACCATCTGCAGCAGATGCGGCTCTGCCCCTATCGCCGGCTGGAGACCTGGGAGCTGGATGGCTTTGCTACCCGCTTCAATGCCGCCGATCTCGGCCTGCCCCAGCTCGGTTACATCATCGAGAACCGGCTGGTGCAGCTCGCCCTGCTCAAGCGGATGGAGGATTTCCCCAACATCCAGACCCACACCCCTGCGGCGGTGACCAGCCTGCGCCAGAGTGCGGATGAAGCTGTGCTGACTCTGGATGACGGCACCGAGCTGGCCGCCCGCTGGGTGCTGGCCTGCGACGGTGCCGAATCCCACACCCGCAAGCTGGCTGGCATCGGGGTATCGCGCTTCGAGTACCGCCAGCACTGCATGCTGATCAATATCGACACCGACTTTGCGCAGGAAGATATCACCTGGCAGCAGTTCACCCCGAGCGGCCCGCGCGCCTTCCTGCCGCTACCCGGCCAGCACGGCTCCCTGGTGTGGTATGACAGTCCGGCCCGGATCCGGGCGCTGGCGGCCATGAGCAACGAGGCGCTCGCCGCCGAAGTGCGCCGCCACTTCCCAAGCCGGCTCGGCGGCTTCACCGTCACCGGCAAGGGGAGCTTCCCGCTGGTGCGTCGCCACGCCAACGACTACCACGCCGGTCGGGTGGTGCTGCTTGGCGATGCCGCCCACACCATCAACCCGCTGGCGGGGCAGGGGGTCAACCTCGGCTTCAAGGATGTGGCCTGCTGGGCTGATCTGCTGCAAGGAGCTGGCGCCGACTGGCATCAGCTGGCGTTGGCCGAGCGTTACGAGCGACGCCGTCGTCCCGACAACCTGCTGATGCAGTCGGGGATGGATCTCTTCTACGGGGTGTTCAGCAACGAGATTGGCCCGCTCAAGCTGGCCCGCAATCTTGCTCTCAATCTGGCGGATAAAGCTGGCCCGCTCAAGGAGATGGCGCTGCGCTATGCACTGGGGCTGGTTTGACAGGTAGAAACCAGATAGCACGGGCTGAATGCGCGAAGGAGCAAAGGTGATGAACAAGGCACTGCTGGTGATCGATTTTATCAACGATATTGCCCATCCCGACGGGCGCATCGCCGCCTCCGCAGCCCATGTGCTGGAGCAGGATGCCATCGCGCATGCCAATCAGGCGCTGGCCCATGCCCGCGCCCACGGCTGGCTGGTGGTGCTACTCAAGGTGGGCTTTGACGGCGGCTATCAGCTGCAACCCAAGGGGTCTCCCATGTTTGGTCGCGCTCACCAGTTGGGGGCGCTCTCTTTGGTTGACAGCGGCACCGACTTTCATCCTGATCTGGATGTGCAGCCCGGCGATCTGGTGCTGACCAAGCCCAGAGTGAGCCCCTTCTATGGCACGGCGCTGGAGCCTGCGCTGCGGGCCAACCACATCGACCACCTCTATCTGTGCGGGGTGAGCACCAGCTGGGCCATTCAGGCGGCAGCGCGGGATGGTCACGATCGCGACTACGCCATCACCATTCTGGAGGATGCCTGCGCCGCCGCAGATGCCACCGAGCATCACACCTCGCTGCGGATGCTGGGTCGCATCGCCGAGATCATCAAGGTGTCCCGGTTGGCTTGATCCTTAACGCAGGCTGCGCCCGAGCACCGTGTTGAGATTGACTCTGCGGCCCCCTGTCGGGCCGCAGCGCTTTTGGGCAACATGATTGTCTGGCAAGATAGTGCTCACATGGATAACAACAAGGATGGACAGATGCGTTATCAGGGACGGATCGCGAGCTGGAACGAGGCGCGCGGCTTTGGATTTATTACGCCGGAGCAAAATGGCGCCGAGCAGGCAATCAATGGAGCACGCAGTGCAGGGCTGTTTGTGCACGTTACGGCGCTGCAATCAGATGGCCGCGTGCCCGAGCCGGGGGAGCGTGTCACCTATCTGATCGGCAGTGGCCAGGATGGCAAACCAAGGGCGTTACAGGTCTTTTTCCCCGATCGTCCGCTCACGTTGGCGGATGCCGGGCCAGCAGCCGCGTCATTTTCTGCATCATCAGCAGCAAGGTCAGCAACACCATCGGCAACTCCATCATGGCGGGCGGCAAGTCAGCCGCCACGATCCACTGCGACCAGAGAGCGACGTAAGCCCTATCGGCGCAGCAAGAGCAGTTGGCGCGGCAAACTTATTCCCCTGCTGGTGCTCGCTGGCCTTTTTTCTATCTACTCACGCTTCTCGGCCGAGTCGATTGCGCCCTTGCCGGTCTCCTCTTTCAATCAGGAGGAGGTCAGCACCACGGTCAGCAGGCCACAGGCAACGACCTTTATTCGCCAGTGTGATGGTCGGCAGCATTGTTCCCAGATGACTTCCTGCGAGGAGGCAATCTGGTTTTTGCAACATTGCCCGAACACCAAAATGGACGGAGAGGGCGATGGCATCCCCTGCGAAAATCAGTGGTGTGGTCATTAAATGTGACTTATCAGATACATATGCTCATGATGTGCTCTTGTTATCCGGAACAGGGAAACTGGCCTGAAACCTTGCCGGATAGTGTTCGATGGTGAAATTTGGTCTCAGTTGGCCAAGTGGAAATTGGGTGCTTTACTCTATCTGCTGACTTAATAGTTAATAGATGGCGATACGCCACTTTTGCCACAGGATGGCCATCATGGTGGATGATATACAGAGGCCGCGAAGTCACTTCGCCGAGCGAGCTCATTATCTGGCTGCGCTGCTGGATTCGCTGGAAGACCAGATATCGGTGATAGACCGGGATGGCGTGATTCATTACACCAATCTCGCTTGGGATCTGTTTGCCGAGCAAAACGGCATGCCCCAAGGGTATGACTGGCTCGGGGTTAACTACATCGGGGTGTGTGACAGCTCTGACGAGCCGCTGGCGCGCAGCGCAGTGGAAGGGATCCGCCTGGTGCTGCGTCGTGTTCAGGAGAAGTTCTATCTGGAGTACCCTTGCCACAGCCCCGATACCCAGCGCTGGTTTATGATGAGGGTGGCGCCAGTGATCGGCGTCGATGACGAATTTTATGCCATTGCTCATATCAATATCACTGAGCGCAAACGGCTTGAACTGGAAGTCGCCAACCTCTCCCAGCATGATCCCCTGACCGGACTGGCCAACCGGCGGTTGTTCAACAGCTTCCTGCACAACGAGTGGCGCCGCAGCGTGCGCGAACATACCCCGCTCTCCCTCATCATGCTGGATCTGGATAACTTCAAGGCGTGCAATGACCATCTTGGTCATCAGATGGGGGATGGCTCCCTCCAGCTGGTGGGCCATCTTCTGCAATCCTTCTGCCAGCGCCCGGCGGATTTGCCCTGTCGCTTTGGCGGGGACGAGTTTGCCCTGATCCTCGGCAATACTGACAGGGAGGCTGCGCTGACACTGGGGGAGATGATCCGCGAGGCCATCAATGAGCTCGGCATAGTGGTGAAGGAGGAGATCCGCCTTAGCGCCAGCATTGGCATTGCCACACGCAACAGCGATCTGCCGCTCGCCAGTGAAGGGGATCTGCTGGCCGCTGCCGATGCCGCGCTCTATATCGCCAAGGGGGCGGGCAAAAACCGCAGCCATAGCGTCAGCTGCTAGCAATTCACCGGCATCATGTTGTCAGGCCCCCGTTGCGGGGGCTTTTGTTTTTACAGGGGTTAGCGTTCCGGGCGTGGCCGAGATAGGCGTGGGGTGAGTGGCGACCACCAGCTTGACGAAGTTGTCGCGAATGGGGTCGGCAAACAGGGGATTCCATACCAGGCTGACCTCCCACTCGGAATTGGGGCCAGAGAGAGGATAGAGGGTCACATCAGGGCCGGCGATAAAGCTGACGCTACGCGGCAGGATGGCGTTGCCGATCCCGGCGGCGACCAGTGCTACCAGCGTCTGGATATCTTCGGCCTCCTGGATCATCCCGGTCAGTCGGTTGGCGCCGAGAAAGCTGGCGATCTGCTGGCTGAGGCCGGGGCAGCGATGGCCCACCATCTGCAGCAGCGGCTGGCTGGTCAAAGCCTGCTGGAGATCAAACGCAGCCGGATCTGGCTGGGTCATCCGGGTTGGCACCGCCAGCACCAGCCGATCGATCAGCAACCTGTGTTCGCGCAACTGCGGCAGCTCGGGGCGGCGCATAAAGCCAAGCTGGAGTTGACCGGAGAGCAGCTGCTCCTGCTGGATGGCGGAGGGCATATCCTGCAGATGCACCATCACATCGGGCACCTGCTGCTTGAAGCGGGCGACCAGCGAGGGGGCCAGTGCAAAGCTCGATAGACCAAAGCCAATCTTGAGCCGACCGGCGACTCCGCTCGCCACCGCCAGCGCATGGCTCTCGAACTCCCGCCCGTGTTCGACCAGCGCACTCGCTTGGGTCAACAGCTGGGCGCCGACGGCGGTCAGTTCTGCGCCGTGGCGACCGCGATTGAATAGGGTGCTGCCGAGGGTCTGCTCCAATCCCTGGATCTGCTTGGTGAGGGCGGGCTGGGTAACAAAGAGGCGATTGGCCGCTTCCCGGTAGTTGGCGGTCTCGGCCAGCATCACGAACGCCTGCAGTTGTTTGAGGTCGAATTTCATTCCGTTTGATTATCGAAAGTGGCCATTTGCTCATTATAAATTATCTAAACGCCCTGTTCTAATGGCGCTGAAGGGGGAGCCGAGTCCCCTCCGACCTGGAACAAGGAGTCATATCATGTCTACCCAACGCTATCTCTTTTTGATCAAGGGCACCCTGGTGCTGGCCCAACCGCTGGCCGCGCCAGAAACGGGGGAGCTGCTCGCCAGCCTGCTGCAACAGGGGTTTGTGGTCGGCCCGCTGCAGGTGTGGGCTGGCAGCGCCGAACAGGCGCTCGCCTGTTATGAGCGTGCCGCCCAGCAGCAGGCTTTTGCCGATGCGCTGCAGGGGGCTGAGCCTGAGCTGGCGGGAGTATCGGCATGATTACCGGCATGAATCGTGAACCGGGCGTTTGTATAGGCGGCACAAAAACCGTGGAGGTCGCCGCCCTTCTGCTCGATATGGATGGCAGCCTGGTCTGCTCGGCCGACGATGTGGAGCAGGTATGGCGGATCTGGTGTCGTGAACATCAGCTCGATCCCGAGCCGGTGCTGGCGATGTGCCACGGCATGCGCTCGCGGGAGGTGATCCGGGCGCTGGCCCTGCAACTGGATGTGGAGCGGGAGGCGGCGCGGCTCGACGAGCTGGAGATGCTGCATACCGGGGGCGATGCCATCGCTGGGGCTGGTGAGTTGCTGCGCCTCTTGCCGCCAGAGCGCTGGGCCATCGTGACCTCCGCCAGTGAGCGGGTCGCCCGTCACCGGCTGCGTTGTGCCGCTTTGCCGCTGCCCAACCTGCTGGTGGGGGCCGAAGCTGTGGTCAATGGCAAACCCGATCCCGAGCCCTATCAGCTGGGGGCTGAACGACTTGGTGTCTCGCCCGCTCGTTGTCTGGTGTTCGAGGATGCCCCGGCCGGTATCGAAAGCGCCCTGAACGCAGGCTGCGCCGTGGTACAGGTGGGGGGCGATGCGCCGCTCAATCCGGCAGTGGTGGCGGTGATCCGCGACTGGCGCGAGGTGAAGGTGGAGTTGGGGGAAGACGACTCCCTGCTGGTGACACTGCCCGCCTGAGCGATGGAGATAAGGGGTTGTTGCCGCATATGCGGTATGAACCATCGCCATCCGCACTCTATGTCGCAATAAAAACGCCCCCGAGATGCGGGGGCGTTTTGCTATCTGACCGTTATTTGAAGACGCGGAAACGGGTGGCGTCGTCGATAAAGGTCTTCTCTCCGGCCGCTTGCTTGATGCTGCCAAAGGGCATCTGGGCGCGCAGCAGCCAGCTGGCGGGCAGGTTCCACTCCTTGCGTACCGCCTCGTCGATAAGCGGGTTGTAGTGCTGCAGGGAGGCGCCGACCTTCTCCTGCGCCAACGTCGTCCAGACCGCAAACTGGGCGATGCCGGTGGCATGTTCCGACCAGATGGGGAAGTTGTCGGCATAGAGGGCGAACTTTTGCTGCAGATCCTTGATGACGTCTGTGTCCTCAAAGAACAGCACGGTGCCAAAGCCTGCGCGGAAGCTGCCATCCACCTTGGCCTCACTCTGGGCGTAGGCTTCCGGCGGCACAATCTTTTTCAGCTCGGCTTTGACGATATCCCACAGCTTGTGGTGCTGGGCGCCAAACAGGATGACGGCGCGGGAGCTCTGGGAATTGAAGGAGGAGGGGCTGTGTCTGATGGCATCCTGGATCAGGGCCGTCAGCTGCTCCGGCGTGTGGGACACCTGGTCGCCCAGGGCATAGATGGTACGACGTGCTTTGATCTGTTCGATAAACGGACTGCTCATAACATCTCCTTGTTCTGCTTGGCGTTGCAGCCGGTGATGGACGGCGTGTCCAGCGCCGGCCGCGTCAGGTATAGACTATAACACCCGCAATGCAGAGCGGGGTTAACCCGGGGTAACTAGCGTTTTTCCTGTCAGTTGATATTCGTTTGCGAACCTTGATGTTTTGTTAGTATTGGAAATGTCATTAAAGGGGCGTTGAAGTGATATTAATCAATGATTCACTCTCCTTTCTCTCGCACAATCCCGCTATGTTTTCCCCTGTTCGGATGTCATGTGAGCCGCTCGTATCTCAACAAGCGTTACTATGTGCTGGCCCCCCTCTCCGCACTGCTTGGCTTGTTGATCCTGATCGTGACGATCATCATGGCCATTGCCAGCTATCTGCGGGATATCGACATGACGGTATCCGGCTTTGGTCACATGGCTTCCTCCGTTGAGGCGTCCTTGATCCACGAGATGGTGAAGGTTAATGAGCGGCAACTGGCAGTGCTGGAGGGCTCCCTCGACAAGGAGAAGATAGCCCGCGGCGAGCCGGCCGACTCCCCCATCTGGGCTATTGCCCATCAGATCAAGCCCGGCAACCACTACATTTACTTTTACAACCTGAAAGCGGATCGCATCGACAGTTACCCGGAGTGGCTCGCGCCCCCAGGTTATAAGGCAGCGCTGCGCCCCTGGTATCAGGTGACCGCCATGCCGGGCGACGAGCCCGTCTGGTTTGGCCCCTACCCTGAATACAATACTCAGGAGCTGATTCTCAGCCTGATCAAACGGGTGAGGGACGAGCAGGGGCAGTTGCTGGGTCTGCTGATGGTTGACATGTCATTCGACTCGCTGCAGCAGGCGCTGCAGCGCACGGTCGGTAGTAATCAGGCGGCACTCTATCTGACCTTGCGTGACACTGATCAGCTGGTAGTGGGCAGCAATATGGATCTGCTGGCGGCCAACACCATCAAGCAGCATCAGAATCAGCAGTGGCTCGGCCTGGATGTGCTGTGGCATGGGACTTATATCAAGCGCGAGCTGGCGGATATTGGTTGGGATCTCAACATCTATCTGCCGCCAGTACTGTTTCGTGACAGCCTCTACGATGCGTTGCAGATGGTGGTTTTTCCACTGCTCTCTCTGTTTGCCATCTGGTGTTGCAGCCTGAGTCTGCTGGTGCGGATCTTCCGCCAGGAGCAGGAGCTGGTGTCGGGCTCATTGACCGGCATCGTGCGCGATCTGGAGCGTTCAGCGCCTGTCAGTGAGCCCAAGACCTGGTTCGTGCGGCGTAGCCTGAACGAGATCGATCAGGTCAGGGCCAGTTTTCTCAAGGGGCAGGATGCGCTGTTGCGGGATCCCCTGACCGGTATCATGAACCGACGAGCCTTCGAGCAGCACAAGGCGGCACTGGAGCAGAGGGGGGCGTGCTTCTGGCTGCTGCTGTTTGATGTCGATCACTTCAAGGGGATCAACGACAGCCAGGGCCATGCCTTCGGCGATCAGGTGCTGTGTCGGGTGGCCAACTGTCTTGCTGATGTGCTGGGGGTGAGTACGGTTTACCGGATAGGCGGGGATGAATTTGCCGCTCTGCTGCAACAGCCACAGGATGAGTTGGCGGAGAAACTCGGTTGTCTGCTTGAACTGGTGCGTCAGCAACAGTGGCGTGAACACCATGGGCCGATCACCCTGAGTGCCGGCGGCGCCTGCCATTCTCCTGCCGCCGGCCCTATCTTCGAGCGGGCTGATGCTGCCCTCTACCGCAGCAAGGAGGCTGGCCGGAACTGCTGGCATCTGGCTGAAGGGGTGGCAGGGGCCCTTGACTGACAGCTTTTGTCCCAGCGCGCTGACTATTCGACAGGACGCGGCTGCCAGGTTATCGGTCACTTTGTCGTGACTGTCTGGTTCAATGTTAATTTTCACGTTTTAATTCAATAGGTTGATTCTACTCTTCCTGCGTTGGCTGTGACTGTACTGCCATTGACTGTCGCATCCCTGTTTTCTGCTGGCTGGCGAACCTGATAGCTCTTTGTATAGTGCTGCTGATTATTAATCAGGTTTGACAGGAGTACCCATGGAGATGAATTCGCGCGCGCTTCGCGCACTGGCCCTGTTGGGCGCCTTGCTCGCTGGCAGCACGGCCGTGCACGCCTCCGAGACCCTCAATACCATTCTCGGTGGCGGCGCAGGCGGGGTAGCGGGTACCATGATCGGCAAGGAGCTGGGGGGCGATACCGGTGCGCTGGTTGGTGCGGCCATTGGCGGCGCAGCTGGTGGTGCGGCGACGGCCAACAAGGGCAACAAGAATGAAGCTGCCCTTGGCGGCGCGGTGGGGGCGCTGGGTGGTGCCGCTATCGGCAAGAGTGTCGGTGGTGATACCGGCCAGCTGATCGGCGCCGGTGTTGGCGGGGCGAGCGGCTCGGCCATCGGTGCCAAGACCGGCGATGGCCACCAGAGTCAGGATCGCTATTACGATGATGACCACCATCACAAACACCACAAAAAGCACAAGAAGCATAAAAAGCACAGATGGCATGACGACGATTGATCGCCATCTGTCGTGAATGGTGGGAATGAAACAACGGGGCCAGTGGGCCCCGTTTTGCATGTTTGCTCAGACCAGCCGGTGCTGGCGGCGACCGGCGGCAAAGGCGTTGATGTTGTCGATCAGCTGGTCGGCCAGCCGCTGCATCGACTCCTCGCTGGCCCACGCCACATGTGGGGTGAGGATGAAGTGGGGGTATTGCAGCGCCTTCATCAGGGGATGGTCGGGGGGCGGCGGTTCGACGCTTGCCACATCGAAACCGGCACCGCCGAGGCGGCCGTTGGCCAGCGCCCGCAGCAGCGCCTCCTCATCCACCAGACCGCCACGGCCGACGTTGATCAGCAGGGCGCCCGGTTTCATCAAGCCCAGCTCCCGCTCGCCAATCAGGTTGCGGGTGTAAGGGGTGAGCGGGCAGTGCAGGCTGATCACATCCGAGCTTTGCAGCAGCTCGTCGAGCGGCAGGCGATCTTCGTCGTGGCTGCCACCGATCTGGCTCTGTGCATAACGCACCGTCATCCCCATTCCCTTGGCCCGCTCGCCGAGCGCCTGACCGAGGGTTCCCTTGCCGATGATGCCAAGCTGCTTGCCGTGCAGATCCATGATGTTGTGGTCGAAGAAGCAGAACTGACCGCTCTGTTGCCAGCGCCCCTCCAGCAACGACTGGCGCCAGCAGAAGAGGTTGCGCGACAGGGCCAGCATCAGCGCCATGGCGTGTTCCGGCACCGAGGGGCCCGAGTAGTTGCGGATATTGCACACCCCGACGTTGGCGGCGCGGCACGCCTCCAGATCCACGTTGTCGCTGCCGGTGGCGGCGAGCGCTATGAGTTTGAGCTCCGGTAGCTGGGCCAGCTCGGCGGCGCCGATCCGTACTTTGTTGATGATGGCAATACTGGCATCTTTCAGCCGCTCGACTACCTGTTCCGGGGCCGTGCTGGGATAACTCTGCCAGTGGTGGGGGAAGTCGGGATGACGCAGGGTGATGCCCGCATCCAGGGTATCGCTGTCGAGAAATACGATTTGCTGCATGGTCCTTCCTGCCATTTTTCCGGTGTCGAGGGATCATGATGCCAAACAGGATACAGTCATTGCCAGCTCGCCGCTGTGTCATGGCTGGGCTTTATCCGGCAGATGTGAGCTTGCGCGCTTTATTGCGCCACGCTAGCGGCCGGTTTAGAGCCAGCCCAGATGGTTGAGCCAGCCCTGAATGCGGGTGGGGGTCTCCTCCAGCTCCATCAGGGCGTAGGGGCGATAGTTGAGCTTGTTGCTGCGCCGGCTCTCGCTTTTGCGGGCCTCGGCGGCCAGCAGTGGCCAGCGGCCGCCATCCTCCTGATAGAGGTCCAGGGTGGGGATGGCCGCCTGAGCCACCTGTTTGGCCAGGGTCTGGTTGCTCTGCTGATTGGGGAAGAAGCCATCGAGCAGCACCAGCGCGTCGGGGGCGGGCAACTGTTCGCTGGCGATGAGGTTGGCAGTCCAGGCGGCGCCGGTACCTTGCGCCAGGATCAGCTTGAAGCCCCCCTCCTGCAGCTTGGCATCGGCCAGCTTGCTGATCCGCTCGGCAAACTGCTTGCGAAACTCATCGCTGTTTTTCGCTTTTTTCTCGGCGGCTGGGTCCAGTTCGGTCTGCTGGGGGGAGGGCAGCAGCAGCAGGGTATCAAAGCCCAGTCGGCTGAGGGCGCGAGTCAGTTGCCAGAGTTGGCCGCTGCGCTGCCAGTCGGGCAGTAAAATGGCGAGCCCCAGATAGTTTTCACTGTCGTGTTTGGCGAACAGCACCGTCTGCTTGTCGATCTGGGTAGCATCGGGCAACCCTTTCCAGTCGCTGGCTTGCCAGTGGTCGAGGGGCATAGGTTTGGCAACGGGGGGGGCGACCTCGCTCGCCTCTGCCCCATGGCCAGCCAGCAAGGTCAATAACAGCAGTGATAAGGATAATCTGGCCATAGTGTGCTCCCCCGGTTATCTGGGTTAGCGGCGGCGGCGGGATTTTCTGAAGGCGGGCGGTGTGATGGCAACTCGGAGGCAATAAAAAAGCGAGCCGGTGGCTCGCTTTTTTGTAATCAATTCAAAGCGGTCAATTAGTTGACGCGACGCTTGAATTCGCCGGTGCGGGTATCGATTTCGATCTTGTCACCGATCTCTACGAAAGCGGCAACAGCCAGCTCGTAGGTAGTGCCTTTCAGACGGGCAGGCTTGGTCACTTTACCGGAGGTGTCGCCACGGGCAGCCGGCTCGGTGTACTCAACTTCACGCACGATGGTGGTCGGCAGTTCTACGGAGATGGCTTTCTCGTTGTAGAAAGTCACTTCGCAGATGTCTTCCATGCCGTCTACCAGGTAGTTCAGCACGTCACCCAGGTTGTCTTTCTCTACGTCGTACTGGTTGTACTCGGTGTCCATAAAGACATACAGGGGGTCGGAGAAGTAGGAGTAGGTGCACTCTTTACGTTCCAGCTGAACAACGTCCAGCTTGTCGTCGGCCTTGAAGACGGTCTCGGTAGCGCTGCCGTTCAGCAGGCCCTTCAGCTTCATTTTGACCACGGCGGAGTTACGGCCGGATTTGTTGAATTCAGCCTTTTGAACCACCATCGGCTCGGTGCCGATCATGACTACGTTACCAGCGCGGATTTCCTGTGCGGTTTTCATGTAAAAAATTCCTGTTCGTGAAACGGACGGATAAAAACTGCCAGATTATATACGGCTTTCTAAAAATTTCACCAACCGTGTGACGAGATCCCCATCCCGGAGCAACTTCTGTGACCAGCTTCGCCCATGTTGCTGCCAAATGGCGCTATATCGTGGCCATTGGGTCCAAAGTTCGCGGCAATCTTCACCACGGTTGAGAGCCAGATTAAAGCGGCGCAGCCATTGGCCGCACTCGGCGGGTAGATCGGATAAGTAGTGGTCAAGGAACTGCTCCAGCTTGACCAGATGGGCCTCCTCCTCCTGTTGGTAGATGTGCCAGAGGAAAGGACGTGCTGCCCACTGGGCCCGCACGAAGGAGTCCTCCCCGCGCACCAGATTGAGATCGCAGCTCCACAGCAGTCGATCGTAACCGGCCTGATCGGTCATCGGCAGCAGCTTGATGGTGAGGTTGCCCGAGTGGAGCAGATCCCCCGCCCTGGCGGTGGTGATGGTATCTTCAAGGCTCGCGCCGCGCAGCACATCTTGCAGCGAGCGCCCCAGCGGCAGCAGCAGGGTGACGGGCGTGGTGCTCTGGCACCAGCTCTCGACCAGGCTTTGCAGTGCATCGCTCTCGTAGGTAAAGAGGCTGACCCGCAGCTCGTTCTCTTGTCTGGGCGGCAAACCGAGGCTGGCCCAGTAGGCGGTAAGTCCCGCATCATCTTGCTGCCACCGCTCCTGTTCGGCGATGAGGTCGTGCTCGCACAAAAGGCCGCCGGTTTTAGCGGTAAAGCCTGGGAAGAAGAAGTATTTGTTGAGGCTTTTATTGCCAACCCGCTGGGGCGAGGCGAGGCCGTGGCAATCCTCTACCCAGCTCTCCGCCGAGAGGTACTCCAGATTGATCCAGCATGGGGGGCTGGGTTGGCTCGCCATCAGCTCTATGAAGAGGTTGGGCAGCTCGCAGGCAAAAGCCTCGATCACCACTCTGGCCGGGGTCATGTCGGTCGGCAGGGTCTCATGCCAGTGCTGGATATAGATGCCATCGACCCACTGGCCATCCTGCGCTGGGTCGAGCTTGGGGCAGATGCGGGCGAAACTTTCCAGATCGTCCACCCAAAGCCGCACCTGAACCTCATTGCCATGTGCCGCAATATTCCCCTCCCGCTTTAACTGGCGGGCAAGTCGCCAGGTGACGCCGATGTCACCGAAGTTGTCGACGACGCAACAGAAGATATCCCAGTCAAACGGGGGCAGGGGAGTGGTCATGGCTCGGGGTTCCAAATGCAAAAAACCGGTGCGCAGGGTAGCACACCGGTTGACTGGCTTCTAACCGTCAGCGCGTGACGGTCGCTGCGGCAGGTTACTCCTTGCCGTAGACGTTGTTCTCTTGCTCACGTACCCGGATAAAGGTGGTGCGTTTGGTGAGCTCTTTCAGCTGGCTGGCGCCCACGTAGGTACAGGTGGAGCGCACGCCGCCCAGAATGTCGCGCACGGCGTTCTCGACCGGGCCGCGGTAGGGCAGCAGCACGGTTTTACCCTCGGAGGCGCGGTATTCGGCGACACCACCGGCGTGCTTGTCCATGGCGCTGGAGGAGCTCATGCCGTAGAACTTCATGAAAGGCTCACCGTCTACATCGACGATCTCGCCACCGCACTCCTCGTGGGCTGCCAGCATGCCGCCCAGCATCACGAAGTCGGCGCCGCCGCCGAAGGCTTTGGCGACGTCGCCCGGGCAGGTGCAGCCGCCGTCACCGACGATCTGGCCGCCGAGGCCGTGGGCCGCATCGGCACACTCGATGATGGCAGAGAGCTGCGGGTAGCCGACGCCGGTCTTGACGCGAGTGGTACAGACTGAGCCCGGGCCAATACCGACCTTGACTATGTCGGCGCCGGAGAGGATCAGCTCTTCGACCATCTCGCCGGTCACCACGTTGCCCGCCAGAATGACGTGGTTGGGGCAGGCTTCACGAATTTTGCGCACGAACTCGACGAAGTGTTCGGAGTAGCCGTTGGCCACATCGACACAGATGAAGCGCAGCGCTTCGGACATGGCGAGGATTTGGCGGGTCTTGGCGAAATCTTCAGCCGAGGTGCCGGTGGAGACCATCACATGGCCCAGCAGCGCCGGGTCGGTCTCGTTGACGAAAGCTTGCCACTGCTCAAGGCTGTAGTGCTTGTGTACCGCGGTCATCATCTCGAAACCGGCCAGCGTGCGCGCCATGGCGAAGCTGCCGACGGTATCCATGTTGGCGGCGATAACGGGTACGCCTTGCCATTGGGTCTGAGTGTGTTTGAAGGTGAACTGACGGGTCAGGCTTACTTGGGAACGGCTCTTGAGAGTAGAGCGCTTGGGGCGGAACAGGACATCCTTGAAACCGAGCTTCAAGTCTTCTTCGATACGCATTACAAATTCCTTATTGAGCCTTGTTGAAAGTCACTTTTGCAGTGGCAAATTTTCGGCAGGCGCAAAAAAACCGGTGGTTTTCAGGCCCTCCGGTTTACAACAGTGTAGGCAAAAATCCCTTCAGAACAAGACTGATAATTTGTAAATCCTTGTGGTAGCCTTTGGCGTCACAACCTGAGGTTAACCACCAGTTTCATCCAGCACCGTTCGGCCACTCTTTGTCGTCTCTCTCCTGACCCGCCAGATATTATCCAACTAACTGAAATAAATCGGATTGACCCACAATGGGACTGTGGTAGATCTGGGCGCAGGATTGACAAGGCAGGGCAGTAAAATGGGCAAGATGATGGTGGGGATCACCCTGATGCTGGCACTGTGTGGCAGTGCGCTGGCTGAGACCCCGACCACCTATGGCTGGATCGAGAAGGGGCTTATTTTGCCTACCGGCGTGGCGGTAAAGATGAAGCTCGACACCGGGGCGCTCACCTCTTCCCTCGATGCACGCTCCATCACCAGATTCAAACGGGATGGCAAGCCCTGGGTGCGCTTCATGCTGGTGGTGACCGATGCCGACAGCGGCAAACTGGTCAAGCAGCAGTTCGAGAGGCGGGTCGAGCGCAGCGTGACGGTACGTGGGGCGGGCGGCATGGAGCAGCGGCCAACGGTGACCATGTCCATCTGTCTGGGGGACAAGGTGTATGAGGAGTGGTTTACCCTGCGGGATCGCAGCAAGATGATCTATCCGGTGCTGCTGGGCCGCCGCTTGCTGGCGGAGCTGGGCCCGGTGGATGCCAGTCGAACCTTTACCGTGCAGCCAGATTGTCATTGAAAAAAACAGCCCGCATCGCGGGCTGTTTGCTTATCGCTTATCTTGCCGGAGGTTGCGGGAGCAGCACACTCACCTCCAGTCCTCCTTCCGGTCGGTTGTGGACATCGAGGTCGGCGCCGTGCAACTGGGCGATACGTGAAACGATGGCCATGCCGAGACCCACGCCATCCCCCTGCTGGGGATTGACTCGAAAGAAGCGTTCACACAGCCGGCTCAAGGCGTTGGTGGGGATGCCGGGGCCGTTGTCACTCACATCCACCCTCACCCGGTTACCCTCTCGCTGAACTCGCACCCTGATCTCGCCCTCCGGCTGGGTATAGCGCAGCGCATTGTCGATCAGGTTGCTGAACAGCAGCTCGAGCAGGGTGGCCTGCCCCATCACCAGCTGCGGCACTTCACACTCCAGCGACAGCTGCTGATCCTTCTTGAGAGCGATGGGTGCCAGGGTCGCGAGGGTGCCTTGCAGCAGGTGTCCCACCTCCAGTTCGGTCAGTACCAGTCCCTGCTGGTTGTCGATACGGGCCTGGGTCAGCAGTTGGCGGATCAGCCGATCGCTGCGGTCGAGTGCCTGCAGCATTTTGTGCAAGGATTGCTGGCGGCTCTCTTCATCTTCGGCAGCCAGGGCATTTTCACTGTGGATCCGCAGCACCGCCAGCGGGGTGCGTAGCTCGTGTGCCGCCTCGTTGGTGAACTGCTTCTCCCGCTCTATGGTCTCTGCCAGCGCCTGCATCAGGCGGTTGATCTCGTTGGTGAGGGGGGTCAACTCCTGAGCGCTTATCTTGAGGCTGAGTGGGCTCAGGTTGGCGGGGTGGCGTTCGCTAATGGCCTGTGCCAGTTGGCGCAGTGGTGCCAGCCCGCGGGTGATGAGCCACCAGAGCAGGGCCAGCAGGAACGGCAGGGTGATCAGCAGCGGCAGCATGGTAAGGGTGGCCATCTTGCTGGCCAGTTCGCTGCGCTCGTCGTCCCGCTCGGCCACCACCAGCCAGGTCTGCTTCTGCTCGTTGTAGAGGGTGAAGGTGCGCCACTGATGTCCATCCTTCTCTACCGTGTTGAACCCGAGAGCCAGCTCAACCAGTGGCTGGGCCGGAGCGCTGGGGGCACGCAGCAGCAGGCCGCCCTTTCCATCGAGGAGCTGGAAGTAGAGGTTACGTTCGAACTCGTGGCCGTAGGGAGTGAGTTCCCGATCTTCGCCGGTCAGGTTGAGGCCGGGATCTTTTTGCCACTCGTCGGGATTTTGCGCCTCCCACTCCTGATAGACGGTGCCGTTGGCGGGCAGTTGCCCCTGCTGTGCCAGGTAGCGGACCAGCAGCTGGTTGGTGATACGGGCTGACTGGGCGAGGCGGGCATCAAACAGCTCCTCCATCTCGTGGCTCGCCTCCATGTAGCCGATAAAGGCACTGATGGTGAGACTCAGGCTCACCAGCGTCAGGATGCCGGTGAGCAGAAAGCGGCGAATGGAGCGGGGACGTTTCATCGTGCTGATGTCCGGCTTGGTTGTTCGAGCTGGGGAATGATGTAGCCGACTCCACGAATATTGCGGATGAGGTCGCTGTAGAACTTCTTGCGCAGATGGTGGATATGCACCTCCACCGCGTTGCTCTCGGCACCTTCATCCCAGCCATAGAGGCTCTGTTGCAGCTGATCTCGACTAAGTACCCGGCCGCTCTGGCTGATCAGCTCCTGCAGCAGCTTGTATTCGTGGGGGGTGAGTTTGACCGCCTCCCCCTGATAGGTGACCTGCTGGGATTCGGGATAGATGAGAATATCGCCATACTCCAGTACTGCCTGGGCCTGCCCCTTGCTTCGGCGTACCAGGGCGCGCAGACGGGCGTTGAGTTCCTGCAGGGCGAAGGGTTTGACCATGTAGTCGTCGGAGCCGGCATCAAGGCCGATCACCCTATCATCCAGCGCATCGCGGGCGGTGAGGATCAGCACCGGCAGCTGGTGGCCTTCCCGGCGCAGTTTGCGCAGCAGGCTGAGGCCGTCGATGTCGGGCAGGTTGAGATCGAGGATCAGGGCGGCGAACTCGTCACTTTTGAGGGCAGCCAGAGCGGGCAAGCCCTGTTGCAGCCAATCCACCGTGTAGCCGCTATGGCGCAGGGCATCCTGCATACCGTCACCCAGCATCACATCATCTTCTACCAGCAGGATCCGCATTCTTTTCTCCCTTTTTTGTCGGCTGTGGCGATGTGGTTCAGTCGCCAAGGTTGACCGTGGCATAAAGAACGCTGCCCACCAGTATGCAAGCTGGTGGGCAGAGTTTAAATAGATCTTTGATCCATCAGGGGTTTATAGCTTTGCCAGCCGTTCGCGGATCTCCATTCTGCGCCCTTCGTCGGCCACTTCCCGGCCCGGGCGGGCCGGGGCGGCCAGCGCCTTGTCGAGGTAGGTTTTGGCCTCGGCCTTGCGCCCCTGATCCAGCAGGAAGTCGCCATAGAAGAAGTTGGGGTCGATGCCATCCGGATTGATGGCCAGCGCCTGCTTGAGCAGTTGCTCCGCCTTCTCGTCATCACCGAAGCCGACCGGCCAGCCGGGTACCTGATAGTAGAGAGAGCCCAGACTGGTGTAGGCAGAGCCGTCCAGCGCCTTGGGGTCTTGCTTGAGCGCCAGCTCCAGCTTGGCTTTGGCCTCTTTCACCAGTCCCAGTGCCCCCAGCCCCCCTTTGGCCCCCGCCCAGGTGCTCTTGACGATGGCAGACCAGATCAGCAGATCGGCGCGAAAAGGCTCCTTGGCGCTGGCCGTTTCGGCCCGGGTGCTCAGGGTCTCGAGGCAACTCTCTTTCGCTTTGCCGGTCTGTTGATACTGGCAAACTGCCCACTGCTGCTGGATGGGCGCGAGAGCATCATCCGCGGCCATGACCGAGGTGGAGCCCAGCAGGATGGCGATGGCACAAGCGGTCACTGATTGACGGACAAAGTTCATATTAATGCTCCTTCTTGGTCGGGATCGGGCGAGAAAAGTCTGGTTGCGGCGCACTGTTGGCGCATACATCAGTCGTCCCTGGCTGAAGATGTCGGGCATAACGCTTGATGATCGGCAGCTGTCTGGCCAACGCCTTGTCGACGATGCCGGGCAGCAGGGCATTGAGTCGTACGAACAGTTTTTCCGGCCAGCCGAGCCAGCTGCGGCGGGTCTCGTTGCACAGGGCGATGATGGCCTCTTCGGCTACCTCTTGCGGGCTGTCAGTCTGGGTGCCGAGCGCTGCATTCATCTCGTAGGCGGCCTCGGAATTGAGCTTGGTGCGGGTGGCGCGCGGAGCAAAGTGCAGCACCTTGACGCCGCTCCCCTCCAGCTCCCGTCCCAGCGCCTCGCTAAAGCCGCGCAGGGCAAATTTGCTGGCGCAGTAGACGCTGTAACCGGGGTAGCCAATGCTGCCCAGGCTCGACCCCATGTTCATGATGATCCCCGGCTTGCGCAATCTGGGCAGCAGGGCGCGGGTGAGCTGGATTGGCGCCTCGATATTGAGCAGCAGCTGGCGCTCCACCTGCTCAAAGCTCTGATCTTCCAGCCAGGCAAACTGGTTGCAGCCAGCGTTGTTGATCAGGATGTCGAGTCCATTCTCCAGCGCCGGGTGTTGCAGCAGCTTGGCTCGCTCCTGTGCAGAGCCGAGGTCGGCGAGCACCACCTGATGGCGCTCGGGATGCGGCAGTGACTTGCACAGCCGTTCCAGCACAGGAGCACGGCGACCATGCAGCAGCAGGTGGGCCCCCTGGGCCGCCAACTCCTGCGCGAGCTCTTCACCTATGCCACCGCTGGCGCCGGTGAGCAGCACGAGTTTCCCTTCAAGGTTCATGGTGTGGGTTCCCTTTTTGCTGTCTGCTGCCAACTTATACAGTGGCGGTGAGGTTGTAGAGCATCTCGCCATAGAGACGATAAACCACCTTGGCCCCGTGAATGATGGCTGCTTGATCCGCCGGGCTCTCGACCCGATCCATCAGGGATTCAAAGAACTTGAGGTGCTCCTGATCCAGGGCGCCGTGGGAGCTCAGGTAGCTCATCGCCTGGGGTGGCAGGCCGAGGCCCTTTTTCAGCTGGTCGGCGACGGTGAGGGCGATGGCCACGCTGGTGCCTTCCAGCACCTGTACCATGCCGAAGAAACCCATGGGGTTGCCGCGCTGGATCTGGTCGTAGAGAAAGGCCACCATCAGCTCGATGGGCAGCCCCGGTTGGCCGTGGCGCACTGCCTCGGCATCACCGCCACAGGCGCGGATGTCATTGAGGATCCACTCCTGATGGCCATACTCCTCGTCGATGTATTCGGCAATGGCGCCGCGCACCCACTCGTACTCCTGACCCAGCTTGCCGCCGGTTGCCATCAGCAGCGGGACCGTGTGGCGCACGTGGTAGTAGGCCTGCGCCAGAAAGGCGAGATAGGTGTCACGGCTGATGTCGCCACGGCGGCAGGCTTCGATAATGGGGGCGTTGAACAGATGCTCACGCTCACTTGCAGTTGCTTGTTGCAGAGTCTGATAGAAGCTCATGACGATTCTCCTGTAAGGCATTGGCTGATTTGCCGGGAAAAGTGTTGGTAAATCTCGTTGCGACGTGGGCGCCCGTTGGCGGTCAGCAGGCCGGGATGCTGGTCGAGTGCCACCGGCAACCAGTGGTGCAGCCGGGCATAATCGGGCAGCCGCTGGTTCAGACCTGCGATCTGGCGTGGCAGATCCGCCTCTTTGCCCGGCAGGGGTTGGATCAGCGCCACGTTGGCGGGTTGACCATCGCCAAACACCACGATGCGGGCGATGGCGGGGCAAAGCTGTGCTTCGGCCTCCACCCACTCGGGTGAGAAGTTGCGGCCAAAGGCG
Source organism: Aeromonas sp. 600774 (assembly GCF_049175075.1). Lineage (NCBI taxonomy): Bacteria > Pseudomonadati > Pseudomonadota > Gammaproteobacteria > Aeromonadales > Aeromonadaceae > Aeromonas > Aeromonas sp. 600774. The sequence continues at coordinate 125,237 of NZ_JAAKUJ010000003.1, read as the reverse complement.
GTGATCTGGACATTCTTCTTGCGCCCGGTGATATGGAGGTAGCCCTCATCGTCCAGATGACCCAGATCGCCAGTGGCAATCTGTTCGGGAGTCAGTTCGTTGCTGCCGAGATAGCCCAGCATGGCGCTGCCGCTCACCATAATTTCGCCATCGGTGGCAATGGAGACCTGACAGTGGGGCAGTGGACGCCCCACGCTGCCGGGCTTGTCAGCATCCGGACTGTTGAGTGCCACCACGGAGCCGCACTCCGAGAGGCCATATCCCTCATACACCGGCAGGCCGAGCTGGCGGGCGTGTTTGATCTGGTCGGGAGCCACCTTGCCGCCACCGACGGCAATAAAGCGCAGACTCTTGAGCTGCTGGGCCAGCACTGGGGTGCTGGTGCAGAGCGCCAGCAGCAAGCGCAGCAGTTCGGGCACCAGCACCAGACTGTGGGTCGGCCAGCGCAGCAGGGCCTCCCCCAGCATGGCTGGATTGAGCGAGCTGGAGCCGGTGAAGCCGAGTTCGCCGAGGGACGGAATGCGACTGCAAGCGCCGGTCAGCAGCGGCACATAGAGGCCGGTGATGTTCTCAAGCAGGGTCGCCAGCGGCAGCAGGGTCAGGTGTTTTTCCACCTTGGCTAGCGCGACCCGCTCAGCCAGCGCATGGCTCACCGCCATCATCTGGCTCAGTGACAGGCAGACGCCCTTGGGCTGGCCCGTAGTGCCGGAGGTGTAGGTGATCTTGGCGGTGCCTTTGGGCAGCGCCGGTCGATTGGCTGGTGTGTGGCGCCAGAGCGGCAGCTCTCCGGTGATCAGCGAGAGCGGCTCGGCGGCATGCCACCCCTGATGATGTGGGCCCACCAGCGCATCGGCGCCGCTGCTCTCCAGCAACCAGGCCTGCTGGGCCTGACTGAAGAAGTGGGGCACCGGGATGACCACGATACCGGCACGGGTGCAGGCGAGATCCAGCAGCGCCCAGGGCAGGCCGTTGTCCAGCTGCAGAGCCAGACGATTGATGTCGAGCTGTTGCAGTTGGCTGGCCAGACGCTGGATCTGTTGCCACAGGGTCTGATAATCGAGACGCTGCTGGCTGCTCACTAGTGCAGGCGACTGAGGATCCTCGTGGGCATGTTTGGCGATGGCGTCGAACAGGCTCATTGGGCGCACCTTTTTTGATTGGTCAGGTTGTCATTACTCTTGCTGGTATCGTCAAACAGGGTCGGCATGGGGGCCAGCAGATTGAGCAGCAGGCTGCTCTGGGCCAGCACCTCGCGCCCCTGATTGATGTCGCCCACCATCACCTTGGGTTGGCAACGGTAGTACTCACCCCAGGCATCGGCGTCGGCCCCCACCTGATGGGCCTGGGCGGGGGCCAGCTCCACCGGGTTGAGTTGCAGGCGGGCAAAGCTGTTGCGCAGCTTGGCGGTGCCGGTAAAGACCACGTAGTCGAGGGCGTTTTCACACAGCAGACGACACAGGGCCGCAAACATCAGGCGGGCATTGCCCGGTTCGCTGCAGGCCAGATTGCCCACTTCGATAATGCGGTGGCGTGCCGGATAGACCCCGAGGCGGGTGTTGATGGCCGCCTCGATGGGTTGCTCCAGATACTGTTCCAGATAGAGAGTCCCCTCACTGGCATGATTGAGACCACAGGCACCGACCAGCGTCCCGTCTGCCCGATAGAGACCCAGCAGGCAGGGGAGAAAATGGGGAATACGGGCATTGAACTCACGGGTGTAGGCGGCCTGGATATAGGTTTGCAGCGCCATGACCTGCTGCGGGGACTCGGCCAGGATCAACCGGTAGGGTGCTTGGATCTCAATGGTCATGGGTGACTCCTTCTCTTGCGATGGTTTGAGAGTAAAAGGGCAAACTTAAGAAACCCTTAAGGAGCAAAAAAAGTTGTCAGCGAGGCAGCGGGCAGGCAATCTGCGCCGCTGTTATCCAACAGGAAGCACCCAAGAGGAACCGTCATGTCATCCAACGTCTGCTGCCCCCTGTGTGCCAGTCATCGCAGTTATCCCCTGCCGGTGGCAGGCAAGCGCTATCATCGCTGCCTCGCGTGCGAGCTGGTCTGGCTGGATGAGGCGGATCATCTGGATGAGACTGCCGAGAAGGCGGTTTATGACAGTCACGACAACCGGGTGGATGATCCCCGTTATCGCACCTTTCTGATGCGGGCATTTGGCGAGGTGTTGAGCCGGGTGCCGACTCCTGCCTGCGGCCTCGATTTTGGCTGTGGCCCAGGCCCAGCGCTGGTGGCGATGGGGCGCGAGGCGGGTTACCAGATGGCGGGGTATGACAAGTTCTACGCCGATTTTCCCGAGTTGCTGACGCGCCAGTACGACTTCATCACCAGTACCGAGGTGATCGAGCATATCGCCGAGCCGCGTGCCGTGCTGAACAAACTGTGGGATTGCCTCAAGCCGGGCGGTGTGCTGGTGCTGCAGACCCAGCGGGTACTCGGTGACGAGCGGTTTAAAAACTGGCGCTATCGCCACGACCCGACCCACATCGTCTTCTTTTCCGAGGCATCATTTCAGGTGCAGGCCGCCAGCTGGCAGGCCGAGCTCAGCTTCCCCCACACCGATGTGGCGGTTATCACCAAACCTTGAACTGGGTGTATTCATTTGATCATGGATTGGGCATGCTGATCGCCTGACTTCTGGAACGGATGCCCTGTTTTCATGTCCATACCCCACATCTCACTGCAAGATGCCCGTCATCTGCAGCTGGCGGCGCAGGGGCTGCTCGTCCCCCGTCGCAGCAAGGCGACCCCGGCCAATCTGCTGGCCACCATTCGCCGAATGGCGTTGCTGCAGATTGATACCATCTCGGTGGTTGCCCGCAGCCCCTATCTGGTGCTCTTTAGCCGGCTTGGCCAGTACGAACCGAACTGGCTGGAGCAGTTGCTGGCCGACGGCGAGATCTTCGAATATTGGGCTCACGAGGCCTGTTTTGTACCCCGCGAGGATTACCGGCTGTTGCGCCACCGGATGCTCGACCCCGCGGCCATGGGCTGGAAGTTTTCGGCCAACTGGCTTGCAACCCATCAGCAGGAGATTGACCAGCTTATCGAGCGCATTCGTGACCATGGTCCGGTGCGGGCGATCGACTTTGAGCGCACAACAGGCAAGGGGAGCGGCTGGTGGGACTGGAAGCCGGAGAAACGCCATCTGGAGGTGTTGTTTACCACCGGTCAGTTGATGGTGCGGGAGCGGCGCAATTTTCAGCGGGTCTATGACTTGGCCGAGCGGGTCATTCCCGAATGGAGCGACCAGCTGCATCTGCCGAGTGTTGCAGAGGCGCAGCGGGATATGGTACGTGCCAGTTGCCGTGCGCTGGGGCTGGTCAAAACCGGCTGGGTTGCGGACTACTATCGGCTGCGGCGCGGCAAATATGATGTCCTGCTCCATCTGCTGGCGGACGAAGGTGAGCTGCTGCCGGTTCGGGTGGAGGGGTGGCAGCACGATGCCTTTGTGCACGTATCTCTGGCCGATGAGCTGATGCAGGTCAAGGAGGGCCGTCTCAAGGCAACCCATACCACGGCCTTGTCGCCGTTCGACCCGCTGGTGTGGGATCGCAAACGGGCCAGTGAACTGTTCAACTTCGACTATCGCATCGAGTGCTATACCCCGGCCACCAAGCGCCAGTATGGCTACTTTGTGTTGCCCTTGCTCCATCGCGGCAAGCTGGTGGGCAGAATGGATGCCAAGGCCCATCGCCAGCAGGGGATCTTCGAGATCAAGAGTCTCTATCTGGAAGTCGGGGTGAGAGTGACTCGCACGCTTGCACAGGATCTGGTGAAAGCCCTGCACAAGCTGGCTGATTGGCACCAGACCCCGCAGCTTCGTTATGGTGCCATTCCGGCCAATTTGCTGGCGTTATGGCATGAAAGTGTTATTGACGAATGAGCGCTATCCCTTCTGGACTAAGCTGCAAGAGGAGAAAACAGTTCGGGAGCGGGAGATGAAACGAGCGGTGACATGGTTGACTGGGCTTGTGCTGGCTAGCCTCTCACCCGTGCTATGGGCACAAGGACCTGTGGTACGGATCTGTTTGGGGGAGGGCAACGAGTGGGCTCCCTTTACCTACTGGGAGCGCAAGGACGGGGTGCCCGATACCAGCCGTCTGACCGGTTCGGCGACCACACTCGTGCTCGATGCATTGGAAAAGAGCGGATTGTCATATCAGATCCGCTATCTTCCCTGGGCGCGGGTCCAGCAGGAGCTGGCAGACTATCGCCAGAATGGTCTGTGCGAGTTGACCTGGGATGCCAGTTACAAACCGGAGCGGGCCGAGTTTGCTTTCTACAGCGTTCCTCTCTATTACACCCGCCTCGGCTTTTTCTATCTCAAGCGTCGCTTCCCCGACGCACCAGATTTACAGATGGTCAATCGCTCACGTGTGTGCGGGGTGATTGGCTATAACTACACCCCCTACGGTTTGGCACAGGAGCCACGCAGGGTGAGGCAGTTACAGCAGGCGCTCGATATGCTGGAGCGGGATCGCTGCGATTTTCTGCCAAGCGAAATTGAACCACTGGTGAGTGGCATCAGTCTCGGGATTTACCAGAGCGAGAGTGGATTGCTCAACCTCGTCTTGCCCAGCCGAAAGCAGTTTTACCTGCTGGTCAGCAAGGGCTCCCCCCGCGCTCACGAGCTGGTGAACAACCTCAATCAGGCTCTGGTGGCGTTTCAGGAAGGAGGGCATGCCGACGAGGTGATGCGCCGTTTCTTGCCGCCGATGGAGTAGGTGCTCATCAGGAAATGCAGCTGAAAAGGGCCAGCCTGAGCAATCTTGCTGGCCCTTTTCAGCTGTTCAGGAGGATAAAAAAACCGGGCAGAGTGCCCGGTTTGGTCTATCAGTCAGATGTGATTACTGGAGTACCAGTACCATCAGCAGGCCGACGGTAATGGCAGATACCAGGAAGGCAAAGCCATAGAACACATAGTGGTGCAGCTTGGTGGTGTGGATCCCGAGATCATGCAAACCGTGGTAGATACGGTGCATGCCGTGCCAGATCGGCAGAGCGATGATCACCAGCAGGATGCAGGCACCCCACCAGGAGCTGGCGAATTCGAGCACGCGCTCGTAGCTCATGGTCTCTACGTCCATGATACCCATGGGTACCAGCAGACCGGTGATGAGGACAATGACCGGCAGCAGCATGGCAACGACCATGCCACCCGCACCAAACAGACCCCAGTAAATTGGCTCGTCAGAACGTCTCATTGTTTTCTCCTCAGGCCACGATGATCAGGACAAGCAGGGATACCACAGCCAGCGCCACATACTGGGCGATGACGATCGGTTTCTCCGGCACCAGGTCTTCACCACGGAAGATACGCATGGCTTTCGGCGCCAGTGCGAACCAGGTCTTGGCGTGGAACAGGCAGGCTGCCAGCGCAATCACATGGAACAGGATGGCGATCGGGCTTTGCAGGGATTCCAGCCAGCCGTTGAACGCTTCCTGACCCTGTACCAGACGCATCAGACCCCACATCAGCACAACAGCGTAGATGGAGACGAAGATACTGGTGCCTTCGCGGATCATGTAACCGGTGTAGAAGGCGTTCTTTAGCCACCAGTCTTTCTTCATTTCGCGGACGTAAGGTTTACGTTTGCTTTCAGTGTTGTTCATGGTCTCAATCCTGCTCTCAATCTGGCTTGAACATGGCGATCATGTAGTCCTTGGCACTCTCTACCTTGCCAAGCTGGATGGCCGCTGCCGGATCGACGCCCTTCGGGCACACTTCGGAGCAGTAGCCCACGAAGGTACAGCCCCAGACGCCTTCGTCCTGGCTGATGATGCGCATACGCTCTTTGGCGCCGGCATCACGGTTGTCGACGTTGTAGCGATAGGCCAGAGCCAGTGCCGCCGGACCGGTGAACTTCTTGTTGATGCCGTACTGCGGGCAGGCCGCGTAGCAGAGACCACAGTTGATGCACTGGGAGAACTGCTTGTACTTCGCCATCTCCGCCGGAGTCTGGATGTACTCGCCATCGCACAGGTTGCGCGGCTCGCTCGGGATGATGTACGGCTTGATGCTCTCCAGCTTCTCGATGAAATCGGACATGTCGACCACCAAGTCGCGCTCGATCGGGAAGTTGTTGAGCGGCTCGATGGTCATCTTGCCCGGCAGATAGTCGCGCAGGAACGCTTTGCAACCCAGCTTGGGAACACCGTTGACCATCATGCCGCAGGAGCCGCAGATCGCCATCCGGCAGGACCAGCGGAAGCTCAGGGTAGAGTCCAGGTGATCCTTGATGTACTGCAGCGCATCCAGCAGAGACATCTCTCTCTGGTAGGGCACCTGGAAGGCCTGCATCCAGGGCTCGTTATCCTGCTCCGGACGATAGCGCAGGATTTCAATTTCAATCATCTCAGCCATTCTTCTTAGCCTCGTCTTGTTTCTCACCCTCGGAGCCGTACACGCGTTTTGCCGGCTGGGACTTAGTGATCTTCACATCGGAGTAATCGATGGAGGGCGTTTCGCCATTGTTGTAGAACGAGAGCGTGTGCTTGAGGAAGTTCACGTCATCACGCTCTTCGTAACCATCCAGACGCTGGTGGGAACCGCGGGACTCTTTACGATTGATAGCGGAGTGAGCCATGGCTTCTGCCACGTCCAGCATGTAGCCCAGTTCGATGGCGTACAGCAGGTCGGTGTTGAAGACAGAGGACTTGTCGTTGATCTTGACCTTCTTGTAACGGGCTTTCAGCTCGTTGATCTTGTCGATGGTGCCCTGCATCAGCTCTTCGGTACGGTAGATACCGACACCGGCCTCCATGGAGGTGCCCAGTTCGTTGCGAATATCGGCCGGGTTCTCGGTGCCATCGATGTCGAGCAGGGAGAGGTGCTGCTTGACCAGAGCCTCGGCCTTGGCGACCAGCGCTTCGGTATTGCCATGCTTCTGGGTCTTGGCGAATTCACCGGCCTGTTCACCAGCCAGCTTGCCGAATACCACGATCTCGGACAGGGAGTTGGAACCCAGACGGTTGGCGCCGTGCAGACCAACAGAGGCACATTCGCCAGCGGCGTAGAGGCCGGCCAGACGGGTGGCACACTTGTTGTCGGTCTCGATACCACCCATGGTGTAGTGGGCAGTCGGACGTACCGGGATGGGCTCTTTGGCCGGATCCACGTTGACGTAGGCTTTGGCCAGTTCGCAGATGAACGGCAGACGCTCTTTCAGGTACTTCTCGCCGAGGTGACGCAGGTCGAGGTGAACTACATCGCCCATCGGGCCCTGGATCACGCGGCCTTTCTGCTGCTCTTGCCAGAATGCCTGGGAAACGCGGTCGCGCGGACCCAGTTCCATGTATTTGCTCTTCGGCTGGCCGATCGGAGTTTCCGGGCCCAAGCCGTAGTCTTGCAGGTAGCGGTAGCCATCCTTGTTGAGCAGGACGCCACCTTCACCACGACAACCTTCGGTCATCAGGATGCCGGTACCCGGCAGACCGGTCGGGTGATACTGAACGAATTCCATGTCACGCAGCGGTACGCCGTGACGATAGGCCAGCGCCATGCCGTCACCGGTCACGATGCCGCCGTTGGTGTTGTAACGGTAAACACGACCAGCGCCACCAGTTGCCAGAATCACGGATTTGGCCTGGATGAAGCGGGTGATGCCGTTCTGGATGTCAAAGGTCAGAACGCCCTGAACGCGACCATCTTCCACGATCAGGTCGAGGCAGAAGTGCTCGTCGAAGCGCTTGATGCTCGGGTATTTGACGGAGGTCTGGAACAGGGTGTGCAGAATGTGGAAACCGGATTTGTCAGCGGCGAACCAGGTACGGGGAACCTTCATACCACCAAACGGACGCACGTTGGCTTTGCCATCCGGCTTGCGGCTCCAGGGGCAACCCCAGTGCTCCAGCTGGATCATCTCTTTGGTCGCATTGTTGACGAAGTAATCGACAACGTCCTGCTCACACAGCCAGTCACCACCGGAGACGGTGTCGTTGAAGTGGTTTTCGAGGGAGTCGTCATCACGAACGACACCGGCGGCACCACCTTCGGCTGCCACGGTATGGCTACGCATCGGATAGACTTTGGAAATCAGGGCGATATCCAGGTCTGGCTGTGATTCGGCTATAGCGATAGCGGCGCGCAGGCCGGTACCGCCGGCACCGATGATGGCTACATCGGTCTTGATAATATCCACATCTGCCTCCTTAGGGATAGATTTGCTGGGCACGATTTTGCTCTATGAAAAAAATTCAGGCTTGATGCAAGTCAAACAGCTTGGTTTTATTCCATTTTTCGTAGTTATTTTTTTCTAAAACACCCTGATCCCTGGATGAAAATGTCGTAATTTTCGTCATTTTTTGGTGTTATTGAGCAGTAAAACACCTTGCTACGAAGACTTTAACTTCCGGATTATACGTAGTTTTCTTTCAATAAAATGCGAATCACCTCTCTTTTTAGGTACTCACAAAAAAAATTTTAAGTTTTTTATTAAAACTTTTTAATGATAATTATTGGCATTTAAATATATGCATAAAAATTACTAATCCTTTCCTCGGCTGAAAAAGTGGAATATATCCAATGGGGGCTACTGCATGGCGGGGGTGACAGGAAGGTGAGGAGGCGACGGTAGTGTTAGATTACTCACTGATAATTAAGCGATATTTAAAAAAGTAAAGGGGCCTGTACGGCCCCTTTTTTATCATCGTCAGATCCGGAACATACCGACCTGATTACTCAATTCACCCGAAATATTTTTAAGTTGTTCAGAGAGATGGCGTGAGCTGTCGGCATCTACGGCCAGCTCGTCCGAGACATCTTTCACCGCCTGAATGTTGCGGCTGACCTCGTCAGTAACGGCTCGTTGCTCCTCGGCGGCGCTGGAGATCTGGGTCGCCATGTCGGAGATCTGATTGATGGAGGAGGTGATCTGTTCCAGCGCCTGGGTGGCGTTGTTGGCGTCATCCACGCTGTTCTGGGCCAGCAGCTGTCCTTCATGCATGGTGCTGACTGCCCCCTGTGTATTGCGCTGCAGGGTCTCGATCATGCTGCGGATCTCGACGGTGGAGCTATGGGTGCGCTGTGACAGCACCCGCACTTCGTCTGCCACCACAGCGAAACCCCGGCCCTGTTCGCCTGCACGGGCTGCTTCGATAGCTGCGTTGAGCGCCAGCAGGTTGGTCTGTTCGGCGATGCCCTGAATGGTGGAGAGGATGGTGTTGATCTCCTGAGCGTTCTTCTCAAGCTCCTGAATAATGTCCGACGCCTGGGCAACCTGGGTGGCCAGATCGGTAATGGAACGCTGGTTGCGGGCAATAACCTGTTTGCCATGTTCACAACTGCTGCTAGAGGAGCGGGCTGCTTCGGCGGTCTGTTCGGCGTTGCTTGCCACTTCAACTGCAGTGGCCGACATCTCGTGTACTGCAGTAGCGATCTGGGAGATTTCGTTTTGCTGACGTGCCAGCCCCTGATTCGCCTTCTCCGCCATGCTGTGGGAGGATTTGGCCTGCTGATTAAGCTGGGTCGAGGAGTTGGAGATATCCTGCACCATCACATGGATCCGGTCGATGAAGGTGTTGACGTGCTTGGCAACTGCGCCCACCTCGTCTTCCCGCTCTATCTTGATCCGGCGGGTCAGATCGCCATTGCCGCGTGAGAGATCGGCAATCGCTTCGCCCAGGGTTTTCAGGGGGGCCAGCGAACCATTGATGGCGACATAGGAGAAGCCAGCCACGATCAGTATGGTGATAAGCCCCTGAATGAGGGAAGAGGTGACCATGCTGCGCACCGACTGATAGGCGGTCTCCTCATCCACCATCATGCCGTAATACCAGTTGGTATTGGGGATGGCGTTAAAGTCAAAGACCTCTTTCTTGCCGCTGATCACCAGTTCGTTGATCGTACCGTCATGAGCTATCTGGTTGATGTAAGATGCGGTCAACTCAGGGGCTAACGCAGTGGCGGGTTTCAGGCTCAGGGAGGCATCTGGGTGCGCGATGATGGTGCCATTGCTGTCCACCAGCATGGCGTAGGTGCCCTCGGTGGTGACCGCTAGAATATCCGAGATCAGTGAGCTGATGGAGACGTCACCGGCGATGACCCCCTGGGTATTGCCGCGCTGGAACGGCTCGGCAATGGTGACAATCAGCTGGCCGGTGGAGATGTCGGCATAGGGGGCTGTAATGACCAGCTTGCCTGCGGCGACCGCGTCCTTGTACCAGGGGCGTTGACGTGGGTCATAACCGGCGGGCAAGTCGGTTGGTTTGCTCTGGATCATCTTGCCGTCTGCGGTACCGGCATAGACCAGGTCGAAGCCACCGGCATTCATGGACTGGGCCAGATGACTTATGGGCTCGTCTTCTTTGGCGAATGCTTCCTTGGTGGTGCTGACCATGCTGATCCGGGAGTCGACCCAGCGGGAGATCCCCTTGACGTTGGCCATGGAGCTTTCGTCGATGATGTTCCAGACCAGTCGCTGGGTCTCGCTGCGCAGTTGCGAGGTGTTGTACCAGACCTGCAGGCAGGTGATCACCAGAATGATGACCCCGATAGCCAGGACAAGCTTGTTTTTAATGGATAAGTTCATAGTTACATCCTTGTGAGCGTCAGTCTGAAGTGTGTGTGGAATCTAGTTATTGTTATGAGCCTCTGTTTATCGGCTGAAGTTGAACTCTTTGTATCCCGGTCAGCTATTTAAAGTTAGTGCTTAAATCAGTGGTTATCCATGTGCGTATCGCCCCCTCACTGCGTCAGAAAACGATCTGGTCGATTGGTGAAGATTCCATCGATCCCCATGCTAGAGAGCGTTTCATAATCTTCTGGATAATCAACGGTATAAACCAGAACTTTGAGCCCCCGGCGATGTGCATCATCGACCAGCGCGGCGTCGATGAAATCAACATCGCAATTGATGGACCAGGCCCCCAGCTCGTCGGCAAACTGCGCCAGGTTGAGCGGCAGGCTGGCGGTCAGAGCACCGAGCCGGATATCGGGCCGCAAGGCGGCAAATCGGGCCAGCTCCGGGTGATGGAAGGAGGAGACCACCCACTGGCCGGGAGTAAAGCCCAGCTCGGCCTCTGCCCGTCGGGTCAGGTCAGCCACCGCATCGGCGCTATGGGCCCCCTTGAGCTCGATATGCAGCTCGCAGCGTCCGGCGATGATCTCCATCACCTGCCACAGGGTCGGGAGCACCTCTCCCTCACCGGCATCGAGCTGCTCCAGATAGGAGCGGGATTGCTCGGTCAGCACCCCCTTGCCATTGGTGCAGCGCTCCAGCCGCCGGTCGTGGAAGACCCACAACTCGCCATCGGCCGCCTGCACGTCGATCTCGATGGCTGATGCTCCCAGCTCCAGCGCTTTGGCCATCGCCTTGAGAGTGTTTTCGGGGGCCAGGCCGCTGGCGCCACGGTGGGCAATAATCTGCATGTTCTGCTCCTTTCAACTCGCGGATCAGCCGCGACTCAGGTGAATGTCGATCTGTTGATGGGGCAGGGTAAGTCCCTGCTGTTGCATCTTCTCCAGCACCAGCGAGTGAACCTCGTGAGTGATGGGCATCCGGTGATCCATGTTGTTGACGTAGAGGCGGATCTCGTAGATCAGCGCCGAGTCGGTGAATTCGATCAGGAATACTTCCGGACTGGGGGTCTCCAGTACCAAAGTAGAGGCATGGATCGCCTCCTCAAGAATACGTTGCACCAGTTTCGGATCACGGGTCAGACCGATCCGGATACGCAGTTTGACCCGGGTTATCGCATCGGAGAGCGACCAGTTGATGAACTGCTCGGTGATAAAGGCCTTGTTGGGCACGATGATCTCCTTGCGATCCCAATCCACTATGGTGGTCGCCCGGGTTTTGATCTTGGTGACGGTGCCGGTGAGATCGCGAATAGTAACAGTGTCACCGAGCCGGATTGGTTTCTCGAACAGGATGATGAGGCCGGAAACAAAGTTGGCGAAGATCTCCTGCAGGCCGAAACCCAGCCCTACCGAGAGGGCGGCTACCAGCCACTGGGTCTTCGACCAGTCGATACCGAGCATGGAGAAACCGGTGAGGGCGCCAACGAGGATCACCAGATACTTGCTGATCGTGGTGAGTGCAAAGCCGGTTCCGGGAGAGAGGCTGAGGTGCTGAAGCAGGGTCAGCTCCATCAGCCCCGGCAGGTTGCGGGCGGTCACTACGGTCAGGATGAAGACGAAGGCGGTCAGCATCAGATCCTGCAGGGTGATGGCGGAGAGCTGCTCGATGCCACCAATCTTGCTGCTCACCTGCCATACCTCGATATTGCTGAGGAAGCTGAACGCCGAGTTGAGATCCGACCATTGCACTACCACCAGCATGGTGAAGCCGAGCATCAGCAGGGTGCGCACCAGCCCCAGCGACTGGGCGCTGATGGTGTCGAGGTCCAGCTCAGTCTCTTCCACCACATCGGGGATCTCCGAACTTAGCTCCTCCTGATTGTCGTCACGGCCGCGCTGGGCCAGCATCTCGGCCCGCTTGCTCTTGGCACGCTCGAAGGCAAGGCGGCGGCGCTGGATCAGCATCCAGCGTCTGGCCAGATAGTAGATGAGCAGGCAGCCCAGCCCCATCAGCAGGCTCAGCTCCAGCTGGCGCAGCAGGGTACGCGAGGTATAGAAGTAGCCAAACAGGGAGCCAATCACCGCCAGCAATGGTGCCAGCATCAGGCTGTTCCAGATGAAATGATGCAGCAGGTGGGGCTTGGTCATGTCACTCTGGCCCCAGGTGAGCGGTAGTCGCTCCCGGTTGAGGCGGGCAAAGAAAAGCAGCAGCCAGAGCGCGCCGATCATGAAGGCCATCCGGCCGAGGGAGTCGTAGAAGGCGTGCTCCTGATAGCTGTTGGCCATCCCCTGCACGAAGAAGCTAGGGATCAGCACCAGCAGCAGGGTTCGAAACTGGTTCCATACCTGCTGGACCCGCTCTTTTGGCCAGCGGAAGTGAAGGATCAGGATCCCCCGCTCGAGCGTCAGGTGACGGGCCATCACCAGTGCCAGCAGCAGAAACCATATTTCCCCAAGTCCACGCCCGATCGCAACGGCGAACGGGTATTGCCAGGCCCCTTCGAGCAGGCCGCGAACCATCAATACCATTGCGGGCAGCGGCAAAGATGCAATCAGGGAGCGCAGCAGCAGGCGGCTGGTGAGACTGAATTTATCCTGGGTCACCTTGCCGATACGCGGTGCTATGTAGTCGCAGAACTGGCTCAAATGGCGGGCCAGTTTGATCCAGCTCCAGGTCAGCACCAGTAGACCAAGGCTGGCCAGGGTGAGAGTGATAGGACTGTTCTCGGCGATGGCATAGGGCAGTTGCAGCCAGTTGTTCGGGTTAAAGGCCAGGGCCAGCGCGGCAGGAATACCGAGCATCACCTGCGGCGTAAAGGGGCGCACATCCGGCAGCCAGAACAGGTGGCTGGCGCTGAGTTCGCGGATTTCGTCGATCTTGCTGTTTTGGCGACTATAGAGCAGTTTGAGCCTGGTCTGTTCCTGGATCAGGGTGTCTGATGCATCGTTTAGTCGGGTCAGCAGTTGACGACGGGCCTTGAGCAGGTTGTCGAGCACCGCTTGCTGTGGCCGATCGAGCGTCACCTCCTCTTCGGCCATCAGCTTGTCGCGCAGCTGGCGGGTATCCTTGAGCCCATCCTGCTCGCTCTCGTACTGGTACTTGGCCATGCGGGCATTGACGATCTCCGACTCCAGTTTGTCGAGGGGGAAATAGGCTGGCAGGTCGGAAAGTTTGCTGCGAAGGTTTTCACCATAAGCCGTACTGATCTGCAGCCACTCCAGCTGTTCCCGTACCGAGTTGACCAGATCGTTTAGCTCAAACAGATTCTTGTCGATGGTGAGCTGTTCGTCCTGCACCCGCTCAATCTGATCCTCCAGCGTGCCGAGCTGGATCGAGAGCGCCTGGTTTTTTTGCTGCTGCTCCAGCAGCAGCGGCATGTCTGTGGTGAGCTGCTTGCGCAGCCGCTCGCTCTCTTTGAGTGCCAGCTCGGTTTTCTCCCGTCGCAGCTGGTTCTGCTGGGCCAGCAAGCTGGCTTGCCACTCATCCTCATCGGCGATGGCCAGATTGAGCTGTTGCAGTTTCAGCTTGCCAAGATCGTTGCGCTGCTGGGCGGAAAGCTGCTCCAGCTCCAGCATCTGGATCCGGTCGGAGAGGCTCTGCTCCTTCATTCTGGTCAGCAGCAGCTGTGCCTCCTGTTGGCGATCCGATTCGCTGCTGAAGCTCAGTCGCTCCAGCTGGCTGCGGGTCAGTTGCAGCTGTTTGCGCAGATCGTCCACCCGCAGGTGATACTCCTGCCCGGTACTCTCCAGCTGGTTGAGGCTGTCCATCACCCCCTGCCGCTCCTTGCGCAGGTTGAGCTGGCGGTTGCTGCTCAGGCCTATGGCCTGGCGCAGCGCCTCCTCCTTGAGGCTCGCCAGCGGCGGGCGAGCAGCGGGCTGATAGTTGTGCAGGCTCTCCTTGAGCCGTGCCGACTCCTTGGGGTAGTCGATAAGGATCTGCTGATAGGCTTTGCTCTGTTCCCGGTAACGTAGCGCTTCTCTGGCATATTGCAGCGCCTGCTGGTAGCTCTCCCGCAGCTTCTGGTTTTCCGGGGTATCGCTTTTGGGCACGCTCTGCAGCAAGGCTTCGGTCTGGGCAATGGCATCATCAGCTTGTGCCGCGGGAAGCAAGAGCAGAGAGAGCAGCAGAAAGGTGAGCATGCGTTGCAACATGAGGCTCGTTTCCGTTCAGAAAGGGTGGTCCTAGCCTAAAGCAGGGCCAGGCGCTGGGTAAAGCAGTCTATATTAATGATTCGTAACACAAATAACAGGAAGTCATGCTGTCCTTTCGCTATTATCCCTAGCGCTTTTTCTGCACTGGGCCACATATGTCAGCCGTTGATCTGGGCACTGCCCCGCTATCTCGCCTTTTCTGGCGTTACGTTACGCCGACTGTGGCCGCCATGCTGGTCACCGGCATCTATGTCACCATAGACGGCATCTTCGTCGGTCATATTCTGGGTCAGGACGGGCTGGCCGGTCTGATGCTCGCTTACCCGATTTGTGCCGTGCTCTATGCAGTCGGCGCCCTGATAGGCATGGGCGCATCGGCCCTGGTCTCCTTTCATCTGGGACGCGGCGAGCAGCAGAAGGCCCGCCATATTGTCGGCAATGCACTGGTGATGGTGCTGCTGGCCGCGGTGCTGCTTGCCTACGTCGGGATCCGTCATGGCGACACCATGCTGGCCTGGATGGGGGCCGAAGGAGAGATTTTCAGCGCCGGTCTGGCCTATCTGCACTGGTATGCCTGGCTCGGCGGTTTTGCCATTCTCTCCATGGCCTTTACCGCCCTGCTGCGCAATGACGGGCGCCCGGGGCTCACTACCTGGATCCTGGTCGGCGGCGGCCTGCTCAATGTGCTGCTTGACTATCTGCTGATGGCTGTTATTCCGTGGGGACTGGCAGGTGCCGCCATCGCAACCATGCTCTCCCAGGCGGTGACCGGCGGGCTCTGTCTGTGGCACTTCTTTACCCCGCGCAGCAAGCTGCGGATTGGTTGGGATACCCTGATGCCAAACTGGCGGCTGATGGGGGAGACGCTGCGTCTCGGAGTGTCGAGCTTTCTGATGTACCTGTACCTCTCGGTGGTGCTGGCACTACACAACAAGGCACTGCTGGCCGTAGGCACCTCCCTGCATGTGGCTGCCTACGGGGTGATCAGTTATACCGAGGCGTTCTTCTATCTTATCTTTGAGGGGATCGCCATGGGCATTCAGCCTATCGCCAGCTTCAATGCGGGAGCAGGCAACTGGCTGCGGGTGTTGCGGGTACGCAATCTGGCACTGACCGTGACGGTGGCCATCGCGCTGTGCGGTATGGTACCGCTCTACCTCTGGCCGGAGGCGGCTGTTTATCTGTTTGCCGGCGACAACGCGGCTCTCTTGCCGGTGGCGAGCCTCGGGATCTGGCTCTACTTCTGGGGGCTGCCGATGGAGGGCTTGCTGCTGGTGGGGGCCACCTATTTCCAGGCCATCAATCGGGCCCGCATCGCCTCCCTGCTCACCGGTGGCAAGCTGGTGCTGATCGGCGGTTTCTTGTGGGGATTCTCGACCCTGTGGGGCGTGCCCGGGGTATGGCTGGCATTGCCTAGCTGCAGCTTGTTGCTGGTGCTGGTGATGTGGCGGGCGATGCATCGGGAGTCCGGCGCCCACGCACTGGCCGAATAGGTAATCAGGTTCGACGTGCAGATAGCAGACAGGCAGCCATGGGCTGCCTGTTTTGTTAGAGGATGTTTTGTTAACGGGCTCTGCCGATTCAGGGCTTGAAGGCACCGATAAAGATGGCGGGATCGACCCGGGTGTCGTTGAGGCTGACGTTCCAGTGCATATGGGGGCCGGTAGCGCGGCCGGTCGAACCGACTCGCCCGACGATGCCGCCACGCGGCAGGCTCTGACCGAGCTTCACATCGATCTTCGACATGTGGCAGAACATGCTGATGAGCCCCTGACCGTGGTCGACAAAGACGGTATTGCCATTGAAGAAGTAGTTGCCGATCAGGATCACCTTGCCGGCGGCGGGGGACTTGATCGGGGTGTCGGCGCCCACTGCGAAGTCGAGGCCGGAGTGGGGGTTGCGCTCCTCGCCATTGAAGAAACGACGCAGGCCAAACGGGCTGGATAGGGGGCCGTTGACCGGCTTGTCGAACAGCAGGTTGCTCGGCTGGTTGGGGCTGAAGGTCTGGTAAGCTCGGGTTTGCTCCGCCAGCTCGCGGTTGATACGGGTCATATCTTCGGCGAGCGGATTGACCTGACGGCTGTTCTTGAGCTTGATGTGCTGCTCGCGGTAGTGCTTGGGGGTGACGCTGAAGTCGAGAGTACGGCCATCACCTGTGCTCAGTTGCTGGGCGCCGGGCGTGCTTTTCAGAGAAATGCCGACGATGGCGATCCACTGGTTGTCTTCGCGCACTACCAGCACGGGTTTGTCGTGATAGCGAGCCGTGGGGGCAGTGGGTGACGCGCCAAGAGGGATCACCGCAACGCCACCCGGCACCGGATGGTTGAGCAGGCGACCGATAAAACCCTCGGCCAGGGCTGACTGGCTGGCCAGTAACAACAACAGACAACACACAACTCTCATGACGATACCACTCGATGTTAAAACGCCCGGGATGGCGGGATGACAACCCCCTGTCCGGCATTCGCCGATCACTAAAGGGTGATCACGACATGCTGGCCACGACAGGCGCGGCTGGAGGAGGGGACAGATTGTGCCTCGTTATGGTCGGGGCAGCCAGTGGCGGGGCGTGGCTGACGCCCCTTTTGTGCATAGCTGCGTCAGGTTTTATGTCGTGGTCGGGCCGCTTCGCCATTGAGTCGCCCCCGCCCTGGCTCTAGAATCGGCTTCCGGCACTGATGCCACCGACACTCCGAGGAGACGATATGAACGGATTACCCCCTTTGCGCACCACACCGGCTCGGTACACGACAGGTCGTGGCTGGCTCTGGGTTCGCAGCGGGTTCGATATCTTCAACAAGGGGATGGGGATCAGCGTAGCCATGGTGCTGGTCTGGTTTATGGTGGGCATGCTGCTGGAGCAACTGCCGGCGGGTGGCCTTATCTCCCAGCTGCTCTACATGGTGTGGGGCGCGGGTTGGGTGGCGGTCGCCGCTCGGGGTTATCGGGGGGAGCCGCTGCAGTTTGCCGATCTCTTCGCCGGTTTTCGCCACAAGTTGACCCCGTTGATGCTAGGCGGTCTGCTGGTGTTGCTGCTGTTCAGCCTGGTGGGCCTCGTCTGTCTCGGTCTGCTCTCCATGTGGGGGCTGCTCCCGCTGCTGACGCAGGATCCCGAGAGCATGGTGGTCTCAGCCAGCCAGTTGCAACAACTGCTGCTGGTATTGCTGGTGGGGATGCTGCTCATCATTCCCGTGCTGATGGGGGTCACCTTTGCTCCGGCGCTGATCTACCACCACGATATCGGCATCATCCAGGCGGTACGGCTGAGCTTCTTCGGCTGCTGGCGCAATATGTGGCCCTTCTTCTGGTGGGGACTGCTCTCAGCCATGTTGTTGCTGTTTGGCGCTGTGCTGTTACTGGTAGGTCTGCTGGTGGTGATCCCGGCGCTCAACTACTCCATCTATGTGGCTTATCGGGATATTTTCCTGGACGAGAGTGCGCAGCCGGAAGCGCCGCACTCAGAACCATTCGGATTTGAAGCCTGATCAACTGATGAAGATGAAGAAGGGGCCCACAGCGGCCCCTTCGTTATGTTTGGGTGTGCGGAGTGCTTACTCCTGCCAGATGGGATCCGCCGCCATGCGGGCCAGCAGAAAATCGAGGAAGCTGCGCAGCAGTGGCGACATCTGCTTGCGGGTGGCATACACCCCGTAGACGCCGAGGCGCTTGGGCTGCCAGTCGGTCAGCAGGGGCACCAGTTCCCCGCGCTCCAGATAGGGTTGTGCCGAGTAGCGGGGTTGCAGGCTGATCCCGGCGCCTTCCAGCGTTGCTTCCAGCAGCAGGTTGGAGATGTTGGCGCTCAGGTTACCGCTGACCGGCACTGACTCGGGGCCATCCGGTCCATTGAACTCCCACAGGCTCTTGCCGAAGTAGGTGTAGGTGAGGCAGTTGTGCAGCGCCAAATCCTGCACCTTGTGTGGCATCGGATGACGGGCCAGATAGGCCGGGCTGGCACAGACCACCGAGTGGCAGGTGCCGAGACGGCGTGCCACCAGATTGGGGTCGAGGTCGTTGGTGATGCGCACCGCCAGATCGATCCGCTCCTCCACCAGATTGACGGTTCTGTCGAGCAGCAGAATGTCGATGGCCGTCCCCGGGTATTGCGCCAGATAGTCGTTAGCAGCCCCGACCAGCAAGGCTTCCGACAGGGAGTAGCTGCTGGTGATCCGCAGTTGTCCCTTGGGGGCGTCATCCCCCTTCACGGCGATCTGCTCCATCTCTTCGCCGAGCGCCAGCATGGCGCGGGCCCGGTTCAGCGCTTCCTCTCCCGGTCCGGTCAGACTCAGACGACGGGTGGTGCGGTGCAGCAGGCGGGCGCCCATCCAGCTCTCCAGCTCGGCCAGATAGCGCGACACCATGGCGCGCGACATATCCAGTTTCTCTCCGGCGCCGCTCAGGCTCCCCTGTTCGACTACGCTGACAAAGACCTGCAATGCGGTCAGTCGATCCATGTATGGCTCTCTATATGTTCGATATGTGCAACAGTGATGCGCTTTTTATGCTGTATTTGCACCTTAAGTGATCCAATACACTGTGTCCATCAAATGACCCCCCGAATACTTAATGAGGAATAGATGATGAACAACACCCTGATCCGCAACTTGACTCTGGCGACCACCCTGTTGAGTGGCGCCGCACTGGCCGCCCCCCTGAGCGTGACCGTCTACAACCCTGGCGAGAAGGCGATCTTCCCGGTCTCCTCCTCACTGGTGACCGGTGACAAAGAGGCCATCCTGATCGATGCCCAGTTCGACGTGCAAAATGGTCAGGCGCTGGTCGACATGATCAAGAAGAGCGGCAAGAAGCTGACCACTGTCTATATCAGTGCCGGTGACCCCGACTTCTACTTCGGTCTGGAGCCCGTCATGGCTGCGTTCCCGGATGTCAAAGTGCTGGCTGACCAGCATGTGGTTGACCATATCAACCAGACCAAGGATGCCAAGCTGAGTTACTGGAGCCCGATCCTCGGCAAGGGCGCACCGAAGAGCCTGACCGTGCCGCAAGTGATGACTGCCAGCCACCTGACATTGGATGGCGAGAAGATTGAGATCAAAGAGATGAATACCCCGAATGCCTACCTCTGGGCCCCTTCCATCAAGACTGCTTTTGGTGGTGTGCCGGTTTATCACGGGGTGCATGTCTGGATGGCAGACAGCCAGACCAAAGCAGCCCGCAGCAACTGGGTCAAGGCGCTGGACAACCTGCTGGCCCTGAAACCCGAGCGCGTGGTTCCGGGCCACTTCCTGGGGACTGCTCCCAAAGGCACTGCGGCTGTGACCTTTACCCGTGACTATGTAGAGCGTTTCGAGCAGGAGCTGGCCAAGGCAAAAAATTCCGGCGAGCTGATCGAGGCTCTGAAGAAGGCCTACCCGGCGCTGCCGGTTGACGATGGTCTGGCCATCGGTGCCAAGGTCAATACCGGCGAGATGAAGTGGTAAGCCACTGAGCCTGCTTTCCCTGTGTTTTTTTACCGGGCTTCAGGGCCCGGTTTTTTATCCAAGATTGAAGTGAGAATGAAGATGAGCGAACAACAAACTACCCTCCATTATGTCTATGACCCGCTCTGTGGCTGGTGCTACGGTGCCGCGCCCCTGTTGCAGGCGGCAGCCACCCTTGACGGGCTCAAGATCGAGCTGCATGCGGGTGGCCTCTGGCTGGGCAGCCGCCGTCAGCCTATGGGCGAGGCATTGCGTGATTATGTGCGCCCCCATGATCAGCGGATCGAGGCGCTGACCGGCCAGCATTTTGGCGAGCGCTACTTTAACGAACTGCTGCTGCGCGAAGGGTGTCTGCTGGACTCCGAGCCGCCGATCCGTGCGGTTTTGGCCGTCACGGCCTTGGGGGGGGATGGGTTGGCTATGTTGCACCGGATCCAGCAATCCCACTATCGGGCCGGGATCTGGATTGGTGAGCCGGCATTTCTCGCCACTCTGGCGGTAGAGCAGGGGATTGCAGCCGAGGCATTTCAGCAAGCTTATCTGCAGGCCCCCTTGCTGCAACATCTGGCAGATAGCCAGGGCTGGATGAAGCGGCTGGGGGGTCAGGGTTATCCCACCCTTGGGCTGATGCACAAGGGGCGGGTCACGCCTGTACGGGTTGCCGATTTTCTGGGGGAGCCGGATGCTCTGCGCACGCATCTGCTGGCGCTAATCACATGATGGCTGTTATTTGAACACTGGTTCGCTTCAGGAAAGGTGTCCAGGGCCGATAGGCAAACAAGCACAGAAACGGTATGAAATCCTTCTGCTTTCTGGGTGCAGGCTATGCTCTATATGACCATTCCCGGTGGATGTTGCGGGAGTGAAGACTCATTTCAAGGAAGCCCTTATATGTTCAAAAACATGTCCATCGGCCAGAAACTGAGTGCCGGATTTGCCATCCTGGCCTTGTTGGTACTGGGCTTGGCCTGGTTTTCAATCAGCCAGCTGGCAAAGCTCTATGGTGATACCGAAACCATAACAGGTAATTTGCTGCCTTCTACTCGTCTGGCGAGCCAGATGCATGTCGCCGTGCTGGATGCGCGTCGTTCAGAGTTGGCCCAGGTCATCGGTGGCCTGAACAAGGATGAGCAAGAGGTAAGCGATCGCACCCTGACCTTCAATAAGGCTAAGCAGGAATTTGAGCAAGCAGCCCAAAAATATGGTGCTTTACCTTTCACTACTGGTGAAGAGAAGCAGGTTTATGAGCAGGTGGTTGCGGCGGGGGCCAAGTATTTTTCGGTGCATGACCAGCTGCTAAATGCCTTTGCTGCTGGCGATCTGGATAAAGTCAGAAGTCTGCGCAAAAACGAGACTCGTGCCGCATTGGAAGAGGTTGGTGCCAAGTCTTATCGTTTGCGGGAGATCAATAACGAGATTGCCGATGAGATGGTGAAAGACATTGCGGCCATGTATAGCAATGCCAGAACCATGAGCATTATTGTCAGCCTAGTGACGCTGGGTTTTGTGGTGGTGATTGCCTGGCTGTTGACCGCCCAGATCCGCAATCCGGTGATGGCCCTTCTGGAGCAGACTCGCCGTGTCTCCTCCGGCGATCTTACATCCCGCATCGATATGCAGCAGTTCAACAATGATGAACTGGGCACCCTTGCCAAAGGGTTTGGCGAGATGCAGACCAATTTGCGCACCCTGGTCAGTGAAGTCTCGGGCTCAGTGGTGCAACTGAGTTCGGCCACCGAAGAGATGAGCTCGGTAGCAAGGCAGTCAGCGGCCAACATGAGTGCCCAGCAGCATGAACTTAATCAGCTGGCAACCGCGATGAACGAGATGCAGGCCACGGTGCAGGAGGTTTCTCGCAACACCAGCGATGCCGCCAGTGCCGCCACCTCGGCCAGCGAAACCGCAGAGATTGGGGCCAAGACTGTTAATGACTCTATTTTGCGCATCGAGCGGGTGGCAGGGGCCATCGAGAGCACTGCAGTGGTGATCCGGCAACTGGGCGATGATAGCCGCAATATCGGCATGGTGCTGGAGGTGATCCGCGGCATTGCCGAACAGACCAACCTGCTGGCATTGAACGCGGCCATTGAAGCGGCCCGTGCCGGTGAGCAGGGACGGGGGTTTGCGGTGGTGGCTGATGAGGTGCGTACGCTGGCCAAGCGCACTCAGGACTCCACCTCCCAGATCAATACCATCATTGCCGAGTTGCAGCAGCGTGCCGAACAGGCGGGCAGTACCATGCAACAGAGTCAGGAGCTGATGAACACCACTGTAGCTACCGCTCGGGAGGCGGGAGAGTCCATTTCCCAGATCAGTGGCTCGGTCAGCAGCATCTCCCACATGAATATCCAGATTGCGACAGCCACCGAAGAGCAGGGGGCGGTGAGTGAGGAGCTCAACCGCAACGTGGTCAATATCAGCCACGCCTCCGAAGAGGTGGCGGCCGGTGCCACCCAGATGGCTCAAGCTTGCAACGAGTTGAACCATTTGGCCAGCCAGTTGCAGGATATGGTGCGCCGTTTCAGGGTGTAATCCCTTGTCGAGTCAAACAGCCCGATTGCCGCGAGGTGATCGGGCTTTGTTATTTCCGAGGGCCAGAGCGAGCCGATGACTTGTTCCGCCGGGTGATATTGTGCATGCTGATGGCCCATTTTCCAGGCAGGACTCTTGCTGTATGAATCTTCGCGATCTCGAATATCTGGTGGCGCTGGATGAGGAAAAACATTTTCGCAAAGCCGCCGAACGCTGCTTTGTCAGTCAACCTACCCTGAGTGGTCAGCTGCGCAAGCTGGAGGATGAACTCGGTGTCATTCTGATCGAACGTACCTCGCGCAAGGTGCTGTTTACCCCGGCTGGCGATGCCATGGCTCATCAGGCGCGTCGGGTGCTCAAGGAGGTGCGTGAGCTCAAGAGCATCGGCCAGCATTTTTCCGAGCCGATGTCCGGGGAGATCCATATCGGCTTTATTCCGACTGTGGGCCCTTATCTGTTGCCCCGCATTATCCAGGCCCTGCGTGAGCGTTTCCCCCAGCTGGAGTTCTACCTCTATGAGGAGCAAACCCAGACCCTGCTCAAGCGGCTGGAAGAGGGGGAGCTGGATTGCATCATTCTGGCCGAGATGCCGGGGATGGAGGGGTTTGGTTCAATCCAGCTCTACCACGAGCCGATGTGGTTGGCGGTGCCTTGCCATCACCCCGAAGCACAGGCCAGACAGGTGCCGCTCGGCAATCTCAAGGGCAAGAAATTGCTGATGCTGGCCGATGGCCACTGTTTGCGGGATCAGGCGATGGGATTCTGTTTTGCTGGTGGGATAGGTGAAGATCAGCGCTTCAAGGGTACCAGTCTCGAGACCCTGCGCAACATGGTAGCTGCCGGTAGCGGCATGACTCTGGTACCAAAGCTGGCCGTACCTGCCGATCATGATGAGGGAGGAGTCAGTTATCGACCCGTGGTCGACCCGGTGCCAGGGCGGACTATCTCGCTGCTCTATCGCCACTACTCGGTGCGTCGCCCTTGTTTCAACGAGTTGGCGGCCACGATCACTACATTGATGCGCAAGCAGTTGGCCCAATAAAAAACCGGCAGCCAAGGCTGCCGGTTCTGCTTCTGCCGCAAAAGCGACCTAGAAGATATCGTCGGTAGAGACAGGCCCTTCCATATCTGGGTTGTCGCCGCCGTAGACCTGATTGCCGTCCGAGCTGGGCGCAGCGTAACGGGTCGGCTCAGTACCTTCCTTGAAGTATTCGTCGGTGCCACCACTGGTCGCCAGCAGGCCTGTTTCGCTGTCAATCTTCACCGTCATGATCCCCTCGGGAACCGGCATCTTGTGCTCCGGTAGCTTTTTGAGAGCGACTTTCATGAAGTCGATCCAGATAGGCTGTGCGGCGCCACCACCAAATTCGGCACGACCAAGGCCACGTTGGTGGTTGTCAAAACCGATCCAGGAAGTAGCGACTATGTCCGGGGTGTAGCCGGAGAACCAGGCATCCCGCGATTCGTTGGTGGTACCGGTTTTACCGGAGATGTCGTGACGCTTCAGGTCGCGGGCTGCACGCCAGCCGGTACCACGCCAGCCGTTGCCACCCCAGATGGCTGTGCTCAGGGTGTCGGTGATCAGGAATGCGCTCTGGGCACTTATGGTATGCGGGGCTATGAGCGGTGCGAGAGGAGTCTGAGAGCCATCTTGTGCTGTGCCATCAACAGTTGGCTGTGACTGTGTGCTCTGTTCGGACGCCGTCTGCTGTTCGCAATTGCTGCAGGCGATGGCGGGATTGGCCTGATAGAGGGTGTTCTCCAGGCTGTCGGTCACTTTGTCGATGAAATATGGTGTCACCAGGAAGCCACCGTTGGCCAGTACCGAGTAACCACGTACCACCTCGAGGGGGGTGAATTCGGCAGCGCCCAGTGCCAGCGACTCATGGGGAGAGATGAAGTCGCGAGGGAAGCCAAAGCGGGTCAGACCATCTATATAGGTATCCAGACCGATGGCGCGCATCAGTCGAACCGACATCACGTTCTTGGACTTGGCCAGACCCAGACGCAGCGGGGTGGGACCATCATAAACGGCCGGGGAGTTCTTGGGCTGCCACATGGGCCCTTTTGACGGATCCCACTGGTTGATCGGCGCATCGTTGATGAGCGACGCCAAGGTATAGCCGTGCTCCAGCGCGGTCGCATAAAGGAAAGGCTTGATATTGGAACCAATCTGGCGACGAGCTTGATCGACCCGGTTGAATTTGGAGAGCTCAAAGCTGAACCCCCCGACCAGTGCTTCCAGTGCCCCATTTTTCGGATTCATGGCAACCAGCGCGGCGTTGACGTCCGGGATTTGGGACAGCAGCAACTCTTCGCCCTCTTCCCGCACCCAGATCTGGGCGCCGACTTTTAGTACATCGCGCGCCGATTTCGGGGCATAGCTCTGACGGTCGTCGGTAATAAAGGAGCGGGCCCATTTAATGCCGTTCCAGCCGAGCTCTGCTTCCTTGCCATTTTTCAGTACCAGCGTTGCGCTCCGGTCACCGAGCTTGGTCACGACCGCCGCCATCAGCGGATCATAAGTGGGCTGCTTGCCAAGGTGGGCCACGATCTGTTCGTAATCCCAGGCTGACTCACCAGCCTTCCACAACTGAGCCGTCGGGCCACGATAGCCGTGACGCATATCGTAGGCAAAGACGCCATCCAGCAGCGCCTGTCTGGCCGCCCGCTGGCGTTCGGCAGAGACGGTAGTATAGACGTGCAGGCCCATGGTGTAGGCATCTTCACCGAACTGCTCGACCATCTTCTGGCGAACCATTTCCCCCAGATAGGGGGCGTGCAGGGTCACTTCGGCGCCGTGAAAACGGGCCTTGATCGGCATTTTGGAGGCTTCGTCAAATTGGGCCTGGGTGATCTTGCCGGTCTCCAGCATCCGGCCCAGCACAACGTTGCGGCGAGCAAAGGCGCGTTCGGGGGAGCGGATGGGGTTGAGCATGGAGGGGGCTTTGGGCAGACCGGCAATGATGGCGATCTCGTCCAGCCCCAGATCCTTGACCTCTTTACCAAAATAAACCTGAGCCGCAGCACCGATCCCGAAGGAGCGATAACCGAGAGGGATCTTGTTGAGGTAGAGTTCGAGGATCTCGTCTTTCGAGAGATTCTGCTCGATCCGCCAGGCCAGAAAGACCTCCTTGATCTTGCGGATGATGGTTTTCTCATTACTCAGGAAGAAGTTGCGGGCAACCTGCTGGGTGATGGTACTCGCGCCCTGACGGGCATGGCCAGATACGGCCCAGACGGAGGCTGCGCGAATGATGCCGATGGGGTCAATGCCAGGGTGTTCATAGAAGCGGGCATCTTCGGTTGCCAGTACTGCATCGATCATTGGCTGGGGGATTTCATCCAGGCGCAACGGAATGCGACGGATTTCGCCATATTGGGCGATCAACTCCCCATCTCTGCTGTAGACCCGCATCGGGGTTGCCAGTTTGACATCACGCAGTGCGGTGACATCGGGCAGTTGGGGTTTTATATAGAAGTAGATACCGATGAGGCTGGCAACACCCAGCACAGCACCCAGCATCATGACAATAAACAGGCGAACGAGCCATTTCAGCATGGAAGAACTACCAATCGTCTTAAATTTAGCCAACGGGCGCAGAGTATAGCCCTTTTGCCATCTGGAATTCGAGGTTTTCCTGTGGCAAGTCACCCATCGACAGGATGCGAGAGGTTAGCACTACGCTGAGCAATAACCAAGGTGCCGCCTTCATCTCAAGAAAGCGAGGTGGGTCACTTTTCGGTATAAACTTTATGACATTGATAGTTAGAGCATTTAGGATGGGTCAAGCTCTCATATGATAGAGTGTCCTACACTCAATTCAGGTATAAAACCCAATAACGCATGGATGTGTATATGTTTGGGCTATTTAATAAGGGATCCCTCCTCCCCCTGGCGGGCATTGATTTCGGTAGCCAGACCATCAAGGCCGTTACGCTCAGTGGCCGTCCCGGCAAGCTGCATATTGAATCTGTAGCCGAGGTTGTCACCCCGAAAGGAACACTGGTTGACTACCAGCTGCAGGATATCGAGCGGGTCAGCCCATCTTTGAAAAACCTCAAGCGTCTTATCTCTGGCCATAGCGATTATGCAGCGACTGCAGTGACTGGTTCCAACGTGATCACCAAGGTAATTCAGATTGATGCCCGTCTCGGTGACAAGGAGTTGGAGAGCCAGGTGCAGCTGGAGGCCGAGCAGATCATTCCCTTCCCCCTTGATGAAGTCAGTCTCGATTTTGAGGTGCTGGGCACCAATGCCAGTGAAGATCGTCAGGATGTTCTGCTGAGTGCCGCTCGAACAGAGAGTGTCAATGGTCGTGTCAGTGCCCTCGCTGAGGCAGGCATTGCCGTCAAGGTAGTCGATGTGGGGGCACATGCACTTGGACGAGCCGTAGTGGCCTGTTTGCCCGAGTTGCAGGAGAGTGAGCGACCGATCGGAGTGATCGACATTGGTGCCAGTGCCATGACTTTCGCCGCCTTGGTTAAGGGGGAGGTGATCTACTCTCGATTGCAGAATTTCGGCGGTGATCAATATAGCCAGGCCATCTCATCCTTTTATGGCATGACCCTTGATGAGGCTGAACAAGCCAAGACCAAAGGTACTTTACCTGTTGACCATGAGCTGGACGTGCTGATGCCACATATCAACTCGCTCCTACAACAGGTGCGGCGTAATATCCAGCTGTTTTGCAGCTCGTCAGGCTACCGCGATATTGCCAAGTTGGTGCTGACCGGGGGTGGTAGTTTACTACCTGGCTTGTTGGTGCAAATAAAAGAAGAAGCCAATTGCGAGGTACTTCATCCGGATTTGTTCACCCTGTTTGGAAAACCGAAAGGGAACGCAGACCTGGTACATGGAGCTAAATATATGACGGCATTCGGGTTGGCTCTGAGGAGTTTTACACCATGTCAAATATAAACCTTCTCCCTTGGCGCGAGGCCCGGGCTCAGCGTCAAAAGAAACAGTTCGGAGCCCTGCTTGGGCTTTTCGTGTTGGTCACTGTCGCACTGAGTCTCTTTGCCAACTGGCTGGTCGAGCGCCAGATTACCGCCCAGCAGCAGCGCAATCAGCGGTTGGTTCAGGAGATGACCATCCTCGATGCGCAATTAGGTGAGATTCGTTTGCTCAAGGAGCGTCGCAAAGAGCTGATCGATAGGATGCAGCTTATCGAACATCTACAGATGCGGAGGAATGTGCCTGTTCGCCTCTTTAACCAGCTCCCCTCTCTGGTACCCAATGGGGTTTATCTTAATACCCTCTCATTGCAAAACAACATTATCGATGTCAATGGCAAGACAGAAGCTTATGGCCGAGTGGCCAGCATGATGCGTCGAATCGATGGCTCCGGTTGGTTGGGGCAGTCAAAAATCAGCACAATTTTTGCATCAGAGGTCTCACCGGTATCGTTGAGCCAATTCTCGATGATGTTCCTGATTGCCAGTAACGCCGCGGCTGCCGGGGATATGGCCAAGGAGAGCAAATGAATCTTCAGCAACTCAACGAGCTTGATCTGAATGACATCGCGAGCTGGCCAAAATGGGCTAAAGCGGTCTTTATCCTGCTGTGCTGTGTATTGACTGGTGGTGCTATTTATTACTATGTGATAGCCAATTCATTGGGCAATCTGACTAACGAGAGTGCCAGAGAGACAGAGCTGAAAAGTCAGTTTGAAAGCAAGGCGATGCTGGCAGCTAACCTGGGAGCCTACAAGGCACAAATGATCCAGCTCGAGCAGTTGGTCGATACTCAGCTTAAACAACTCCCAAATACCCATGAGGTTGCCGGCTTGCTTGACGATATCAGCTTTATTGCCACCGATAATGGCTTGAAACTGAATCGCATCAACTGGGAACCAGAAGTCAAGCACGAATTTTCTACCGAACTGCCTATGAGGATCGAGGTAGTGGGTGATTATCATCAGATAGGCAAATTTACAGCAGATATGGCGGCCTTGCCTCGTATCGTTATTCTCGACTCCTTTACCTTGAGTCAGAGCAAGGATCCAGGAGACCTGATTTCTATGTCGATGCTTGCCAAAACATATAAGTACAATGGTAAAACAGTGGAGCAGAAACAATGAGACGCATCTGCTGCTTGTTACCTGCTCTCTTGCTGGCGGCGTGTGGTGGTCAGGAGGAGATGGATTCCTATATTGCCCAAATCAAGGCAAGACCTCCTGTGCCGATTGAACCGTTACCCCAGTTGAAACCGTTTTCCCCCATGCACTATCAACAACGTGACCTGCGTAGCCCTTTCATGATGCCTCAACCAGAAGCAAGTGTCGGACGAGCGAATGCCTCCCAAGTGAAACCTGATTGCGCGCAGGTTATGATGGACAGAGAAAAAGAGGTGCTGGAAAACTACTCCCTCGCCAGCTTGTCAATGCATGGCTCTTTGGGCAAGGCCGGGCAGTTGTGGGCCCTGATCAGCACACCCGATGGAAAATCCATACGGGTCGGGCTCAACCAGTATATGGGGCTCGATCAGGGGCGAGTCATCAAGATTACTCCTACGGCTGTGGATTTGCTGGAAACCATTCCGGATGGAAAGGGGTGCTGGGTAACAAGAGAAACCCAGTTGGCGATGGCCAATATGCAAGAAAAACAATAATCAGGGACGAACAGCAATGAGAACAACCATAGACAGTCTAACAAAAGTGGCTTTGCTGTTTTGCGCCAGTGCCTTCAGCCAGGCTTGGGCAGTGGCAACCTTGCAAGAGATAAAAGTTAATCCATTGTTGGCAGATCAGTTGCAATTGGAGCTCAGCTTCAGCGAGCCTGTGAGTGGCTTTACCGATCGCCTCTCTTATCAACCTAATCAGCTTCTGCTGCATGTGCCTGGAGCCGTGGGGGCGCTCAAGGTAAATCCGCTGCCTATTCAGCGTCAGGGGGTAGACAATATTAAGGTGGAAGGGAAGGGGGCTGGCCTTGACATCAAAATTGCGCTCGATCAGCTGGCTCCCTATCAGGTTCAGCAGCAGGGTAACAAGTTGCTGGTTTCCCTGGGGGATGGGACCTCATCTGCCCTGAATAATGGTGATAGTGCTCTGATTGCTCCTGCTGTAACAGCGTCCTCTGCAATGCTGGCCACACCAGCACCCTCGGCACTACTCAATTCTCAGGTAGTTGCCAAGTCACTACCTGTGACACCTGTCAGCTCCCCTGTTGCTACTCCTACCGCCAGTAAACCATTGCTCAGCAACTATCAGAACGGTGGGAGTGGAGCCTATTTCAACTCGGTGACTGGGGTGGATTTTCGTCGTGGCAAGGATGGCCAGGGGGAGTTTCTGGTCACGCTGGACAACAGCTCGGCTGCCGTCGATGTGAGCAGCCGCGGCCAGACCGTACTAGCCAAGTTTCATGGCACTAGGGTGCCCGATGGTTTGCTTAATCTGATCAACGTGCAGGATTTTGCAACGCCGGTCTCTCAGGTTGAGGTGTCTCGACAAGGCAGTGACACTCTATTTGAACTGTCGGTTAATGGTCAATTTGATTACCGTTACGATCAGGCCGATAAACTTTTCATTATCGAGGTGAAAAAACGTCAGGCGGCATCGGCGTCCTCAAGGCAGTACCAAGGAAAGCCTATCTCATTGAACTTCCAGGATATTCCAGTCCGTACTGTGCTGCAGCTTATCGCAGATTTCAACAACCTCAATCTGGTGACCACCGACTCTGTAGCCGGCAATCTGACATTACGACTGGATGGTGTGCCCTGGGAGCAGGCGCTTGACATCATTTTGAAAGTACGTGGTCTGGATAAGCGGCTTGATAACAACATCCTGCTGGTTGCTCCGGCTGAAGAGATTGCGGCACGGGAGAAACAGCAGTTAGAGAGCCGTAATCAGGTGGCCGATTTGGCCCAGTTATATACCGAATACTTGCAGATTAACTATGCAAAAGCATCCGAAGTAGCTGCTCTGCTCTCATCCGAGAGTACCAAGTTGCTGTCGCCACGTGGCGCGGTGAGTGTGGATGAGCGCACCAACGTGTTGGTGGTCAAAGATACGGCTGAAGTGATCAGCAGCATCAAGCGGATGCTCGATATTCTGGATATTCCGGTCAAGCAGGTCGTCATTGAAGCACGCATGGTGACCATCGACGACGGTTTTGATGAGGCGCTTGGCGTGCGTTGGGGGGTGACCAAGAATGATGGACATGGTAATAGCACGTCCGGCTCTATTGAGGGGAATGATGGCTCAGGTAATAACAACGGCGGTTCGGCTATCAATCCCCGGCCATCAGCTGACGATCGGTTGAACGTCAACCTGCCGGTGACCAATGCTGCCGGTACTTTGGCATTCCAGGTTGCCCGTCTGGCTGATGGCACCTTGCTGGATCTCGAGTTGTCGGCGCTGGAAAAAGAGAGCAAGGCCGAGATTATCGCCAGTCCGAGGGTGACCACGGCTAATCAGAAACCGGCATTGATTGAACAGGGTACCGAGATCCCCTATGTGGAGTCCTCTTCCAGTGGTGCAACCTCGGTCACCTTCAAGAAGGCAGTGCTGAGCCTGAAGGTTACACCGCAGATCACCCCTGACAATCGTGTGATTCTCGACCTGACCGTCACCCAGGATACCAAGGGCGAAACCGTACCGACCGGTACCGGTGATGCGGTTTCCATCAATGCTCAGTCCATCACGACACAGGTGCTGGTGAACAATGGTGAGACTCTGGTACTCGGCGGCATCTATCAGCAGACTATCAAAAGTGATGTGACCAAGGTGCCTTTGCTGGGCGATATACCCGGATTGGGGGCCCTGTTTCGCAAGACCACCAGCGAGAACAAAAAGCGGGAATTGCTGATTTTCGTGACCCCCAAGATAGTCACCGACGCCTTCTGAAGGCTTTACATGTGAAGGTAAAACACATATAACCTTACGCCCCAATGAGGTTGGGGCGTAAGGGCTGCGGTTGCCAGTCCCGATATCTATTGAGATAATCCCCCTCCTGATCCATCGCAAGATAAGGTTCATAGGTACCCCGATCCAGTATTCATCGGGGTCGTACAGTTTGTAATTACTAACGAAAAAACATGGCTGAGAAACGCAATATTTTCCTGATAGGTCCCATGGGTGCGGGCAAGAGCACCATAGGTAGACATCTGGCAGAACAACTGCATATGGAGTTTTTCGACTCAGATCATGAGATTGAGCGCCGCAGTGGTGCCGATATCGGCTGGGTGTTTGATGTTGAAGGCGAAGAGGGTTTCCGTATTCGCGAAGAGAAGGTGATCAGCGAATTGTCTGAGCAGCAGGGTATCGTGCTGGCAACCGGTGGTGGTGCCATCAAGAGCCGGGAAACCCGCAACAAGTTGTCTGCTCGTGGCATCGTGGTCTACCTCGAAACCACCATTGAAAAGCAGTTGGCGCGCACACAGCGAGACAAACGCCGTCCTCTGCTACAGACCGAAGAGCCGCCGCGTGAGGTGCTTGAGCGTTTGGCACAAGAGCGCAACGCCCTTTATGAAGAAGTGGCTGACTTTGTTATCCAGACAGATGATCAAAGCGCAAAGATCGTTGCCAATCAGATTGTGAAGCTGATCGGTATGTAATCAAGAGGACGTCCATGGAACGGTTGAAGGTTGAACTGGGTGAGCGCAGCTATGCTATCGAGATAGCTGCCGGGTTGTTGCAGCGCCCCGAGGCGCTGGGATCGACCATCAAAGGCAGGCGGGTGATGATAGTGACCAACACGGTCGTTGCCCCGCTCTATCTTGAACGGGTAATGGCACTGCTGTCCGGTTTTCAGGTTGAATCCCTGATCCTGCCTGACGGTGAGGCATACAAGAACCTGGCGACCATTGAGCGGATCATGTCTGCTCTGCTTGAAACCAACCATGGGCGTGATACCACCCTCATCGCTCTGGGGGGCGGTGTGATCGGGGATGTGGTGGGCTTTGCGGCAGCAAGCTATCAACGTGGCATTCCTTTTATCCAGATCCCGACCACCCTGCTCTCCCAGGTTGACTCCTCTGTCGGCGGTAAAACCGCTGTCAACCACCCCCTCGGCAAGAACATGATTGGGGCTTTTTATCAGCCCAAACAAGTTGTTATCGATACCGAATGTCTGAGTACCTTGCCAGCCCGCGAATTTGCCGCGGGGATGGCCGAGGTGATCAAGTACGGCATCATTTGGGATGCTGATTTCTTCAGCTGGCTGGAGCAGAACATGGTGCGTCTGCAACAGCTGGAATCTGCCGCGCTGGTCTACGCCATCAAACGTTGCTGCGAGATCAAAGCCGATGTGGTCGGTCAGGATGAGACCGAGCACGGCATCCGTGCGCTGCTCAATCTGGGTCACACCTTTGGTCATGCTATCGAGGCCGAGCAGGGGTATGGCAACTGGCTGCACGGTGAAGCAGTATCCGCCGGCACCATGCTGGCAGCCTGGACTGCGCAGGCCCGTGGCGATATGAGCGAAGAGGACGTCGCGCGAGTGCGCGCCCTGCTGCTGGCCGCCAATCTGCCCATTCATGCGCCTGCCGAGATGGATTTCGCCGCCTTTATTCGCCATATGCGCCGTGACAAGAAGGTGCTGGAAGGCAAGCTGCGTCTGGTGTTGCCGGTTGGCATCGGCCATGCGCAGGTGGTGGGGGATGTGTCCGATGCCGAGTTGCTGGCGGTGATCGAGTCTGGTCGTGACGAATAAACTGCTAAAACTTCCTTCCCAGCGGCAGCTGGTTGACCGGCTGCTGCATCTGATTGAATTCAATCACCCTTTCATTTTTCTATCCGGTAAACCCGGTTGTGGTCGCGGTACGCTGTGCGAATCCCTGCTCGGCGTGTTACCGGAAAAAGTGCGGGTGGTAAGCCTGATCGGTACGCCTGCCATGAAGATGGTGGATGTGCGCCAGCTGTTGCTACCACAGGTGGTGGCGCGCCCGCTCTTCAATCCACAGGATGCGCTGGCGGAGAGCTTCTTTCGCATGCTGGAGGGGAGCAAGCCTGCCACCCTGTTGCTACTGATAGAGCGTGCCGACCAGTTGCCGGCCGACCTGCTGGGAGAGTTGTGGGCGATCATCCGTCATAACGATACTCTGGCGGCGCCCCATCAGCTGGCCATTATCGTCTCGGGCAGTGACGTCTGGTGTCGTACCCAACGGCCGCAGCTCAAAGGGCGTGCCATGCCAGCCCTTGAGCTGGAAGTGCCGCCCCTGAGCCCGCCCGAGCAGCGCATCTTCTTGTATGAGAAAGCCAAAGAGCTCAAGATCCCGGCGACCCTCTTGCCCAAGCCGCAAGTGGAGGAGATCCTGAAAACGGCGAATGGACATCCGTCCACCATCATGCAGTTACTGGAGGATATCATGACCGACAGAAGGCCCAAGAAGCGTCAGGCGGAGTTGCCTGTCAAGAAGATTGCCACCGCTATCGCGCTGGTCGCTGGCGGCCTGCTGGCTTTGAGCTACCTGCTACCTGCGCTGTTTGACAATGAAAGCAAACCGGCGCTGCAGGATCCGGCGCAGAACACGGCATTGCCGATCCCGGTAGCGGGAGGCGATCCCCTCACCGCAGGCGGTTCGAATACCGATACCGCTGCACAAGGCGCGCAAAACCGCGATGCAGCCAGTAATCCCAATGGGGTTGTGAAGGATTGGCAGCCTGAGGCGAAAGTGCTGCCCAAATCGGTGGAGAGCGAAACCGTTACCACCGAATCAACCAATTACGAAGGGCGTCGGGTGGTGATCTCCGACGAGGTCGTGCAAAAGCTGATGACCGAACCCAAGGTGAGCGGCGCTCTGCCTACTGACGTGGTGGACGAGCTGACCGGCAAGAACCCGAGTGGCACAGCCCCCAGTGGTGCAATCGCAACCACGGCGCCAGCCAGTACCGCCAAAGCACAGAATCCGGCGACAACCGCAACGCCTGCTGCTACCTCCAAAACCGCCAGCAATGAGCCGGTTGCCGCGCCAGCACCCAAAGTGGCCCTGACACCGGTCGCCACCTTGAACAAGAAGCCGCGCAACCACTACAGCGTTCAGCTGATGGGGGCGAGCAACACCAAGGCGGTGGATCAATTTGTCGCCGAGCATGGTCTGGCGGGTAAGGTATGGGTCTATCAAACCAAATTCCGTGGCAGCCCCTGGTACGTGGTGCTGCAAGGGGATTATGCCGGTCTGACCCAGGCCAAGAGTGCCATTCGCAAGCTTCCGCCAGCCTTGCTGAAAGGCCAGCCCTGGCCCAAGTCGTTTGCACAGGTACAAAAAGAGCTGAAGCAATAGCCTTGATACCGGATAAGGGGGTAGAATCGTCCCCCTTTTTGGGTCTTGCCTTCTTACACACCGGATTTCCATGAAAAAAACACGCGCTTTTTTAAAATGGGCCGGGGGAAAATACTCCCTGGTTGAAGAGATTGCCGAGCGCCTGCCGGCCGGGCGTGTGTTGCTGGAGCCCTTCGTCGGGGCCGGGTCAGTGTTTCTCAACACCGACTACGACGCGTATGTGCTCAACGACATCAATCCGGATCTGATCTGCCTGTACAACCACCTCAAGCTGACGCCGGACAGTTTCATTGCCGAGGCGCGCAAGCTGTTTGTGGCAGAGCACAACCACAAGGCGGCCTATTACCGGCTGCGTACCCAGTTCAATCAGACCGAGACCACCTTCGAGCGGGCACTCTTGTTCCTGTTTCTCAACCGTCACGGTTTCAATGGATTGTGCCGCTACAACAAGAAGGGCGGCTTCAACGTGCCGTTCGGTTCCTACAAGAAACCCTATTTCCCGGAAAAAGAGCTGTGGGCCTTTGCCGAAAAGGCGCAGAAGGCGACC
This sequence comes from Aeromonas sp. 600774, assembly GCF_049175075.1. Classification (NCBI taxonomy): domain Bacteria; kingdom Pseudomonadati; phylum Pseudomonadota; class Gammaproteobacteria; order Aeromonadales; family Aeromonadaceae; genus Aeromonas; species Aeromonas sp. 600774. The sequence continues at coordinate 89,814 of NZ_JAAKUJ010000003.1, read as the reverse complement.
TTTATCTGCGAGAGCTACGCCGATGCCATCAAGCGAGCCGAAGAGGATTGGGTTATCTATTGTGATCCACCCTATGCGCCGCTCTCCACTACGGCGAGCTTCACCACCTATGCCTCCGGCGGGTTTACCCTGGATGATCAGGCGATCCTGGCGCGACTGGCCCGCCACACAGCCGCTCACAAAGGGGTGCCGGTGCTGATCAGCAACCACGATATCGAGCTGACTCGTGAGCTTTATCGCGGTGCCCGCCTCGACGAAATCCTGGTCAAGCGCACCATCAGTCGCAACGGCGGCACCCGCAACAAGGTGGCCGAATTGTTGGCGCTCTATCCGCCCGGAATCGAACCGGAGCAGGGCTACTATCCCAGCGACAGTGAACTGCTGCCACTGACGTAACAGACCATGCGGCGCCCCAGGGGCGCCGTTTTTTATGGGCGAGTCCGCGCCCGTGCCGATGTCCTATAACCCGGGTTGCTGGGGGAGGGTAGGTGATTGCCCCATTTACCCCGCATTCGAGTCGTTTTCGCCCGCCTTTTACGTTAAAATTGCGCCGCTTTTTCTCCCTGGCTGCCAATGGATGATGCTGATGAAAGACTTTCTGATTGCCCCCTCGATCCTCTCTGCCGATTTTGCCCGTCTGGGTGACGATGTAGCCAAGGTACTGGCTGCCGGTGCCGACGTGGTTCACTTCGACGTGATGGACAACCACTATGTCCCCAACCTGACCATTGGCCCCATGGTCTGTCAGGCGCTGCGTGACTACGGTATCGAGGCCCCCATCGACGTGCACCTGATGGTCAAGCCGGTAGATCGCATCATTCCCGATTTTGCCAAGGCGGGTGCTTCCCTCATCACCTTCCATCCGGAAGCCTCCGACCATGTTGACCGCTCTCTGGGCCTGATCAAGGAGATGGGCTGCCAGGCGGGTCTGGTGCTCAATCCGGCTACCTCGCTCTCCTGCCTCGAGTATGTGATGGACAAGCTGGACGTGATCCTGCTGATGTCGGTCAACCCGGGCTTCGGTGGCCAGAGCTTCATCCCCGGCACCCTCGACAAGCTGCGTCAGGTACGTCGCCTGATCGACGAGAGCGGCCGTGATATTCGCCTCGAGATCGATGGCGGGGTCAAGGTCGACAATATCCGTGAAATCGCTGAAGCGGGTGCCGACATGTTCGTCGCCGGCTCTGCCATCTTCGGCAAGCCCGATTACAAAGCGGTGATCGACCAGATGCGTGCGGAGCTGGCTCATGTCAAACGCTGAGCGCGCATTTGACTTGGTGCTGTTCGATCTGGACGGCACCCTGATCGACAGCGCCGCCCAACTGGCGCTGGCAGTCAATCTGACTCTGGCTGATCTGGGTCTGGAACAAGCTGATGAAGCGGTTATCCGTACCTGGGTCGGCAATGGTGCCGACAAGCTGATCCAGCGGGCCCTTGCCTATCGCGAGGCCGACCCCGAGCTGTTTGCCAAGGCCCGTCCGATCTTTTTCCAGCACTACAACGCCTGTTTGCTGCAGGGATTGGCCATGTATGATGGGGTTGCCCGGAGTCTGCGCCGTCTGCAAACCCTGGGTTACAAGCAGGCGATCGTCACCAACAAGCCGAGCGATTTTGTCGCGCCTATTCTTGATGCCCTCGGTATCAGCGATTGCTTCGCGCTCTGGCTCGGCGGCAACTGCGTACCGGTCAAGAAGCCGAGCCCGGAGCCCTTGCTGCACGCCTGCCAGGAGCTGGAAGTGAGTCCGGCTCGTACCCTGATGGTGGGTGACTCCGAAAATGATGTGCTGGCTGCCAAGGCGGCCGGCATGAAGGTGGTGGGCCTGACCTACGGTTACAACTATGGTCGCCCCATTGCCGACTCCCGGCCCGACTGGGTGTTCGAACACTTTTCCCAGCTCGATGCGCTGCTGAGCTAAGCGCGTCGCCGGACTGGCTGAATTACAAGGATTACTACTCTCATGACCAAACCAATCGTATTGAGCGGGGCACAGCCCTCCGGTCAGCTGACCATCGGCAACTACATGGGCGCACTGCGTCAGTGGGTCAACATGCAGGATGAGTACGACTGCCTCTACTGCATCGTCGACCTGCATGCCATCACCACCCGCCAGGATCCGGTTGCCCTGCGCAAGGCCTGTCTCGATGCGGCCGCCCTCTATCTGGCGGTCGGAATCGATCCCAAGAAGAGCACCGTTTTCATCCAGTCTCACGTGCCGCAGCACGCCGAGCTGGGCTGGATCCTCAACTGCTACACCCAGATGGGTGAGCTGTCGCGCATGACCCAGTTCAAGGACAAGTCCGCCCGTTTCGAGAACAACGTCAACGTCGGCCTGTTCGGTTATCCGGTGCTGATGGCAGCTGATATTCTGCTCTATCAGGCCAATCAGGTGCCGGTCGGCAACGACCAGAAGCAGCATCTCGAGCTGACCCGCGATATCTGCACCCGCTTCAACAACCTCTATGGTGACGTGTTCACCATGCCGGAGCCCTTCATTCCGACCGAAGGGGCGCGGGTGATGAGCCTGCAGGATCCGACCAAGAAGATGTCCAAGTCTGATGACAACGAGGCCAACTTCATCGGCCTGCTGGAAGACCCCAAGCAGATCGTCAAGAAGATCAAGCGTGCGGTAACCGACTCCGACGATCCGGCCGTGGTGCGTTTCGATCCGGAAAACAAACCGGGCGTCTCCAACCTGCTGACCCTGATGTCCGGGGTGACGGGTCGCTCCATCCCGGAGCTGGAGCAGCACTTCGAAGGCAAGATGTATGGTCACCTCAAGACCGAGACCGCCGAAGCCGTGGTTGCGCTGCTGGAACCGATCCAGGCTCGTTTCCACGAGTTGCGTCAGGATGAGGCCCATCTGATCGCGATTCTTGCCGAAGGGGCACAAAAGGCGCGTGAAAGAGCTGAAAAAACCCTGACCAGCGTATATGATGTAGTCGGCTTCGTTCCTCGAGCCTGACATACTGGGAAGGTGTAGTAGAAGAGAGCTGGGTATTTGCCTGGCTTTCTTTATTTTCCCACGTTGTATTTTGTTTAATTCTTTATTTCAACCCGGGTTATATCCCCAAGAGTACGCATGTCTGTTCAACCAAATATCTCGATTGAAGAGCTGAGTGACAAAGGTCACTGGCTGCGCAAGTTTCGCAAGGCGAAAAACCTCAATACCCTGCAATTGATGGTCTCCAATGCCATCGACAAACATCACAAGACTGCTGCCATCGCTGCCGCCATCTATCTGGCCGAATGTCAGCGTGAGCGGGAAATGGAACAGGGTCGTTTTCTCGATCGTTAATTACTGCCGCCGGTTATCTCATGTTGCTGTTAATTGATAACTACGACTCCTTTACCTGGAATCTGGTGCAATATTTTGGTGCGCTGGGCCAACAGGTGGTAGTCAAGCGTAATGACGAATTGATGCTGACCGATATCGAGCAGTTATCCCCCCGTTTTCTGGTTATCTCTCCCGGTCCCTGTACACCAAACGAGGCGGGTATCTCCCTCGATGCCATCACCCATTTTGCCGGCAAGCTACCCATTCTTGGCGTCTGCCTTGGCCACCAGTCACTGGCGCAGGCCTTCGGCGCCCGTGTAATACGTGCCCGTCAGGTAATGCACGGCAAAACCTCGCTCATCCGTCATCGAGGTGAGGGGGTGTTCAAGGGGCTCAACAACCCGCTGCGGGTGACCCGTTATCACTCACTGGTGGTGGAGCGCGACACGCTGCCCGACTGCTTTGAGGTCACCGCCTGGAGCGAGCATGCCGATGGCTCGTTTGACGAAATCATGGGGTTACGCCACAAGACACTTCCTGTCGAGGGTGTTCAGTTCCATCCGGAGAGTATTTTGAGCGAACAGGGTCATTTGCTGCTGGCCAATTTTCTGTCCTGTTCATAAAAATTTGTGATCACCTTCTCAAGTTTGAAAGAAGGTAAAAAAAATTTCTCTGACACTTTATTCAGCCCCCTTCCAGCCCAAATTATCTCTTGCCAAGCCCCCCTGAGTCGTTATGCAATGCGGTTGCCTAAAATCTCAAGGTCAATCGAACATTGTTCCTTATAGGCCGTCTTGTTACAGACTTTTTACTTTATTTCTGTGATAATCCCGTCACGTTTACACGGATTTAACTTTTGGGCGGTGGATTATTCTGTCGCCGAATCGAAGGAGAGCTATATGTCAGAGTTGTTGGCAGTGACACGTGAAGTGTTTGATGAAGTGATGGTTCCCAACTATGCGCCCGCCAAGATCATCCCGGTGCGTGGTGAAGGGTCACGTGTCTGGGATCAGGAAGGGCGCGAGTATGTCGACTTCGCCGGTGGCATCGCCGTCAACGGTCTGGGTCACTGTCATCCCAAGCTGGTCGAGGCCCTGAAAACCCAGGGCGAGAAGCTGTGGCACCTCTCCAACGTCATGACCAACGAGCCAGCCCTGCGTCTGGCCAAGAAGCTGGTCGCCGCCACCTTTGCCGACAAGGTCTACTTCTGCAACTCCGGCGCCGAAGCGAACGAGGCGGCTCTCAAGCTGGCTCGCCGCTATGCCATCGAGAAGTTTGGCGAGCAGAAGACCCAGATCATCGCCTTCAATCAGGGCTTCCACGGTCGTACCTTCTTTACCGTCAGCGTCGGTGGCCAGGCTGCCTACTCCGATGGTTTCGGGCCCAAGCCCGGTGACATCACCCACGTCCCCTACAACGATCTGGCCGCGCTGGCTGACGTGATCTCCGACAACACCTGTGCCGTGGTGATGGAGCCGCTGCAGGGGGAGGGTGGCATCATTCGTCCAACCGACGAGTTTGCCAAAGGGGTGCGCGAGCTGTGCGACAAGCACAATGCCCTGCTCATCTATGACGAAGTGCAGTCCGGTGTCGGTCGTACCGGCGAGCTCTACGCCTACATGGGGCTTGGCGTCACGCCGGACATCCTCACCAGCGCCAAGGCACTGGGTGGCGGTTTCCCCATCGGCGCCATGCTGACTACCAGCGAAATCGCCTCTTACCTGAAAGTGGGCACTCACGGCTCTACTTACGGTGGCAACCCGCTGGCCTGTGCGGTGGCGGAAGCAGTGATCGATGTGATCAACACCCCGGAGGTGTTGGCGGGTATCAAGCAACGCGAGCAGCTGTTCCGTGATGGGCTTGAAGCCATCAATGCCAAGTACCACTGCTTTAGCGAAATCCGCGGCAAGGGGCTGCTGCTGGGCGCCGCTCTGAGCGAAGAGTACAAGGGGCGCTCGCGCGACTTCCTGTTGGCCTCCATCGATCAGGGGCTGATGGCGCTGGTTGCCGGCACCAACGTGGTTCGTTTTGCTCCTTCGCTGGTGATCCCGGAAGCGGACATCAAGGAGGGGTTGGCCCGCTTCGAGAAAGCGGTCGCCCAGGTGGTTAACGCCTGATCCAAATTGAGGTGGGGAGCCCTCCCGGCAGGAGCCGGGACCCCACCTGACGTCAATGAAAGGGAGTTGTCATTTATGTTGGTTATCCGTCCCATCGAGCAAAAAGATTTTGCCGGGCTCAAGACCTGCGCCATCGAGTCCGGCACCGGCATGACCTCGTTGCCCGTCAACGATGAGCTGCTGCAGCGCAAGATCGACGCTTCTACCCAAACTTTTTCCGACAAGCCGGCCGGCAAAGGGGACTGCCTCTACTTCTTCGTGGCCGAGGATCTCGAGACCGGCGAGATGGTAGGGACCTGCGCCATCGATGCGGCTGTTGGTCTCTCCCAGCCGTTTTACAACTACCACATCGGCAAGGTGGTGCACTCTTCGCCCAAACTCGGTATCTACAATGTGGTCGAGACGCTGACTCTCTCCAACGACTACACCGGCAACTCCGAGCTTTGCACCCTGTTTTTGCGCGAATGTGCCCGCGAGGGGCTCAACGGCCGCCTGCTCTCCAAGCACCGCTTTCTGTTTATGGCCGAGCACCCCGAGCTGTTTGACGAGACCGTCTTCGCCGAGATGCGCGGCGTCTCTGATGCCAACGGTCACAGCCCCTTCTACGAGTGGCTGCAAACCCATTTCTTCTCGATGGATTTTCCCACCGTCGACTATCTGACCGGCATCGGCAAGAAACGCTTTATCGCCGAGTTGATGCCCAAGTACCCCATCTACGTCAATTTGCTGAGCAAGGAGGCGCGGGCCGTTATCGGTCAGACCCACGAGAAGACCCGTCCGGCCATCAAGATGCTGCAGGACGAGGGCTTCGTGAACCGTGGCTACGTCGATATTTTCGATGCGGGCCCCACCGTCGAGTGCGACGTGAAGAATATCCGCAGCGTGCGCCGCAGCAAGAAGCTGCGGGTGCTGGTGGGCGAGCCCATCGGTGGCAAGACCCACCTTATCTGCAACAGCCGTTTCGAACATTACCGCGCCTGCTACGGCAATATCCGGGTCGATCTCGACAAGCACGAAGCCATCATTCCGCCCAAGATGGCGGCGGCACTCAAGGTGCAGGATGGCGACATGGTGCGGGTGGTTGACCTCGACTGAGGCAAACAGGACAAGCAAACCGATTATCAGACAGGCAGCCTCGGCTGCCTGCCAGCGACAGGGAGTGAATGGATGAGCCAGTTAGTGCAATTTATCGACGGTCAGTGGCTTGCCGGTGAAGGCAAGCCGTTTGAGTCAACCGATCCGGCCAAGAACGAGGTGATCTGGCAGGGGGCTGCCGCCAGCACGGCGCAAGTGGATGCCGCCGTCAAGGCCGCCCGTGCCGCCTTCTACCACTGGGCGGACATGAGCCTTGAGGATCGTCTGGCCATAGTGCGTCGTTATGCCGACCTGCTCGGCGAGCAGAAAGAGGCGCTGGCCCTGACTATCGCCCGCGAAACCGGCAAACCGTTGTGGGAGACCCGCACCGAAGTGGCCGCCATGCAGGGCAAGATTGCCATCTCCATCCGTGCCCACGACGAGCGTACCGGCACCGTTGAAAATGCCATGCCGGGCGCCAAGGCGTTTGTCCGCCATAAGCCCCACGGTGTGGTGGCGGTGTTCGGCCCCTACAACTTCCCGGGCCATCTGCCCAACGGCCATATAGTCCCGGCGCTGATTGCGGGTAACGCCGTGGTATTCAAACCCTCCGAGCTGACCCCCATGGTGGCTGAGGCCATGGTCAAGGTGTGGCAGCAGGCCGGATTGCCCAAAGGGGTCATCAATTTGGTGCAGGGGGAGGTCGAGACCGGCAAGGCGCTGGCGGCCAACCCCGATATCGACGGCCTCTTCTTTACCGGTTCATCCCGTACCGGTCATTTCCTCCATCAGCAATTTGCCGGTCAGCCGGGCAAAATTCTGGCCCTCGAGATGGGTGGCAACAACCCGCTGATTGTGAAAGAGGTGAGCGACATCGACGGCGCCGTCCATGCCATCGTCCAGTCTGCATTTATCACCTCGGGTCAACGTTGCACCTGTTCCCGCCGTCTGTTTGTCGAGCGCGGCGAGCGCGGCGATGCGCTGGTCAATCGACTGGTCGAGGTGGTCAGCCAGATCAAGGTCGGCCTCTATGACGCCGCCGAGCAGCCGTTCATGGGCTCGATGATAAGCGAACGTGCTGCACTGGGCATGGTCGAGGCGCAAGCCAACCTGCAACAGCTGGGCGGTGAAAGCCTGCTTACCCTCAAGCACCTGGAAGCGGGTACCGGCTTTGTCTCCCCGGGCATTATCGACGTGACTGCAGTCAAGGCGCTGCCGGATGAAGAGTACTTCGGCCCGCTGCTGCAGCTCATTCGCTATGACGACTTCGATGCTGCCATCGATCAGGGCAACGCCACCCGCTACGGTCTCTCGGCCGGTCTGCTGGGGGACAAGGAGGCGGACTGGCACCATTTCTTCAAGCGGATCCGCGCCGGTATCGTCAACTGGAACAAACCCATCACCGGCGCCTCCAGTGCCGCGCCGTTTGGTGGCATCGGCGCTTCCGGCAACCACAGGGCAAGTGCCTACTACGCTGCTGACTACTGTGCGTATCCGGTTGCCTCTGTCGAAGACAGCAAAGCCGCTATGCCGGAGCAGCTCTCGCCGGGCCTCTTCTTCTAAACGGACAACTACAAGGGGCACCCATCGGGGCCCCGTTTCGTACCCGCAATCAAAGGAAAGATAGATGCAAAAGGATATCGACACTCTGTTCAGCCATCTGTGGGACAACTACATCAAGGTGACTCCGAGTGCCCTCAAGGTGCACACCCTGCTGGGTGGCGGCGAGCCCATCGTCAACGATCACGTGGCGTTTCGTACCTATAACCTGCCAAAGCTGGGGCTGGAGAAGCTGGCCGCCCACTTCCTGGCGCTCGGTTACGAGCAGAAGGGCGAGTACGTCTTCAAGGCCAAGAAGCTCTACGCCAAGCACTTTGAGCACAAAGATCCGGACGCTCCCAAGGTGTTTATCAGTGAGCTGAAGGTCGAAGAACTCTCCGCAGGCGCACAGGCCATTATCCATAAGCTGGCGGATCAGGTGCCCGATCATCTGACCGATACCCCGGCATTTCTCTACACTGGTGCCCCCTGGCAGGTCTCCTATGCCGATTATCAGACTCTGCTGGCGGAGAGTGAGTACGCGGCCTGGATGGCGGCATGGGGCTATCGTGCCAACCACTTCACGGTCAATATCAACAAGTTGAAGGATTTTGACACCATCCATCAGGTCAATGAGGCGCTGAAGGCGGCGGGTTTCGTGCTCAACAGCGTGGGTGGCGAAGTGAAAGGGGACCCGCAGGTGATGCTGGAGCAATCCTCCACTATGGCCGACAAAGCCGAGGTGCCGTTCAGCGATGGGGTACGTACCATCCCGAGCTGCTTCTACGAGTTTGCCCTGCGCTACCCGCAGCCGGATGGCGTGCTCTATCCGGGCTTTGTCGAAGCGTCCGCCGACAAAATTTTTGAGTCCACCAATGCCATGTAACAACGGGTGTTGGCCAGAGTGCCACTGTTCATGATATGACAACAGCCCTATATCGGGGCTGTTGTCATTTGCATATCTGGTGTGTACTGGGGGATATCTAGGGGGCGGGGTAGAGAGCACCCAGCACAGCCGGACGGCTGGCACCGGTGACGGCGGGCAGATTGCCCGGCTTGCGGTGAACAAAGCGCATGGCCAGCCAGGCAAAGGCAGCGCCTTCCACCCAGTCGGGGGCAAGGCCCAGCTCGGCGGTGCTGGCGATGCGCCATGCAGGCAGCAGGCTGGCCAGCTCCTTCAGCAAGGGGGCGTTATGGGCACCGCCGCCGCAGACAAACAGCTCGGCTTTCGGCTGGCTGGCACCGACTGACTCGGGCCGTGCGGGCAGTTGGCGGGCGATGCTGTGGCAGGTGAGCGCCTGCAGGGTGCGCTGCACATCCACGGGGGCGTATGAAGTGCCTGCCAGCTCCCCATCGAGCCAATCGAGGGTAAACATCTCCCGTCCGGTGCTCTTGGGGGCGGGGGCGGCGAAGTAGGGGTGAGCCAGCAGCTTCTCCAGCAGGGCCGGGATTGGCTTGCCACTGGCGGCCCATTTGCCACCGGCGTCATAGCTGCCACCGTGGGGCTGATGGCGGCGATACCAGCCATCGAGCAGGGTGTTGGCCGGGCCGGTATCAAAACCATATACCCCGCCCGGATTGCCCGGCAGCACCGAGATATTGGCGATGCCGCCGAGGTTCAGTACCACTCGCAGGGCGCCGGGTTTGGCAAACAGCGCCTGATGGAAGGCGGGCACCAGCGGCGCCCCCTGACCGCCGAGGGCCATATCCATGGTGCGAAAATCGGCGATAACGTCGATGCCTGTCTGGGCGGCCAGCAGGGCGGCATTGCCGATCTGCATGGTAAAGCCGAGCTGGGGACGGTGGCGGATGGTTTGGCCGTGGCTGCCGATGGCGCGAATATCTTTGGGCTCAAGCTTCGCCTTGGCCAGCAGCGCGTGGGTGGCGGCGGCAAACTCTCGCGCCACCAGATTATCGGCCACCCCCATGCGGTCGATTTCGTTGTCGCCCGGGGTGCAGAGGGCATGCAGCGTGCGGGCGGTCTCTTGCGGCCAGGGGTGACAAAGCGCCGCTTCGACCCGCAGTTCATCCCCGGCGATTATCACCAGCACGGCGTCGATACCATCCATGCTGGTGCCTGACATCAATCCGATATAGCGTTCAGCCATTGGCTCTCCTCACTTGCTGGCGGTTCCCGACACCCATCAGATATGGCGCTAAGGCATGCGTTCACTTCAATCGGGTTGCCAGGAGCGGGCTCAATAAAAGGGGCTGGCAGGGCCTTCACCCTGCCAGCTCTGATGGCTTAGTTGCCGCGACTATCCCGCTTGTTCTGGGCCAGCTGCAGCTCGGGGTTATCGAGCTTGGCCAGTTGTGGCATCGCCAGCTTTTTGAAGTTGGCCAGCTCGCGTCCACTCAGGGTCTCTGCCTGTGGCAGGGTGAGGGTGCGCGGGTTCTTGTGAATGCCGCCCACCACGAATTCGTAGTGCAGGTGCGGGCCGGTGACGCGGCCGGTGCCACCCAGAGTGCCGATGGTCTGACCCTGCTTCACCCGCTGCCCCTTGTTGACGGTGCGCTTGGAGAGGTGCAGGTACTTGGTCACATAGTTGCCAGCATGCTTGATAAAGATGTAGTTGCCGTTGAACTGGTTGTAACCGGCGGCCACCACGCTGCCTGAGCCCGCCGCCATGATGGGGGTGCCCACCGGCGCCACATAGTCGATGCCGTTGTGGGGGCGGATCTTGCCGGTCACCGGATGGAGGCGGCGCGGGTTGAAGTTGGAGCTGATGTATTTGAAGTTGACCGGCGCGCGCAGGAAGCTCTTGCGCATCGCTTTGCCTTCCGGGGTGTAGTAGTTGCCATCTTCATTGAGCACGGCGCGGTAGGCGGTGCCCTGGTTGACGAACTCCGCCGCCAGAATATCGCCGGAGGCGACCCGCTCGTCGTCGCGGAACTTGTCTTCATAGACCACCCGGAAGCTGTCTCCCGGTTGCAAGTCCTGGGCAAAGTCGATGTCCCAGCCGAAGATGGCGGCCAAGTCCATGATCTGATCTTCGGTCATCCCCGCATCCACCGCTGCGCCCCAGAAGCTGGAGCGGATCTCCCCCTTGCTCACCTGTTCGCGGGTGTCGAGGGCGATCTTGACGTTGCGGGCGACAAAGGTCTCCTCCTTGCGGCTCACCTTGAGCGCCTGCTCCAGACTGTGGGGGTAATAGAGGCTGTGCAGCTCGCCGTTCTCGGTGAGCTTGAAGGTGAGCTCCTGTCCCGGTTGCAGCATCCGCAGGGGATCGCTGCCCTCGAGCTGATCGATCAGGTGCAGATCCGTGGTGCTCAGGCCAATACGCTGGAAGATGACTCCCATGTTGTCGCCACGGCGTACCTTCACCTGCTTGGTGATATAGCGCGGCTTGGGCGGGGTAACGGGCTGGGCGGCCTCGGCCGGCAGCTCGTCGTTCAGCGCGTTATCGTTAGCCGGTTCCCGCAGGGCAATCTCGTTGCCGTTTTCATCGACCCGTGTTGCCACTGCCTGTTCGCTTGGCCAGGCAGCCAGCATCATGATCATGATGCTCAAGATCAGCACCATCTTGCGGTGCCAGTGGGGGAGTGCGTTGAAGGCGTGCCAAATAACCATGAGAAGCAGATGAAGTCGGGCAGAATGGACGGATTTTACAGCCTTTCCAATTGGCCCGCCATTCCAGTAATATGTTTGGCCCTGTGGAATCGTGATGGAGAGTCAAAAAATGTCCCAGCTCGAGGTGGCGCTAGCCGAGATCAAGCGCGGAGCGGAAGAAATTCTGGTTGAAGAAGAACTTGTCGCCAAGTTGAAGGAAGGGCGCCCGCTGCGCATCAAGTTGGGCATGGACCCGACCGCCCCCGACATTCACCTGGGTCATACCGTGATCCTCAACAAGCTGAAGACCTTCCAGGATCTGGGCCATGAAGTGATCCTGCTGATCGGTGACTTCACTGCCATGGTGGGTGACCCCTCCGGCAAGAACGCCACCCGTCCGCCGCTCTCCGAAGAGGCCATCAAGCACAACGCCCTCACCTATGCCGAGCAGGCGTTCAAGATCCTCGACCCCGCCAAGACCCGCATCGAGTACAACTCGACCTGGCTGAGCGAGCTGGGTGCGACCGGCATGATCAAGCTGGCGGCCAAGCAGACCGTTGCCCGCATGATGGAGCGCGACGACTTCAAAAAACGCTACACCGGCGGCCAATCCATCGCGATTCACGAATTCCTCTATCCGCTGCTGCAAGGCTATGACTCGGTCGCGCTGAAGGCGGACGTTGAGCTCGGCGGTACCGACCAGAAGTTCAACCTGCTGATGGGCCGCGAGCTGCAAAAAGATGCCGGCATGGCGACCCAGTGCGTGCTGATGATGCCGCTGCTGGTGGGTCTGGACGGCGTCAAGAAGATGTCCAAGTCCGCAGGCAACTACATCGGCGTCCACGACGCTCCGGGCGAGATGTTCGGCAAGATCATGTCCATCACCGACGATCTGATGTGGAACTACTACGAGCTGCTCTCCTTCCGTCCGCTGGCTGAAATCGAAGAGTTCAAGGCAGGTATCGCTGCCGGTACTCTCAATCCGCGCGACGTGAAGATCTGGCTGGCCAAAGAGATCATCGCCCGTTATCACGACGAAGCGGCGGCCGAAGCGGCTCACGAAGATTTCACCCAGCGTTTCTCCAAGAACGCCATTCCGGACGAAATGCCGGAAATCGAGCTGGCACTGGAAGGCGAAGGTCTGGCCATCGCCAACCTGCTCAAAGAGGCGGATCTGGTGGCCACCACCTCCGAAGCGCTGCGGATGATCAAGCAGGGCGCGGTCAAGGTGGATGGCGAGAAGCTGGAAGATGGCAAGGCACTCATCGGTGCCGGTACCGCCGTCTATCAGGTCGGCAAGCGCAAGTTTGCCCGGGTGACTGTCAAATAAGCAGTACCGTCAAATAAGCCGTCGCATCAGGCAAGCTGGCCATCAAACCGGTTCAAGCTTGTTCAACAGGGCCTCCTTCGGGAGGCCTTGTCGTATCTGGGCGGCACGGATCTGGGCGATAAAGTGCCGCAGCACGGCACTGCTTGGATGCGGCCGTGTCGCCAGACTGATGCTGGTCATCATGCCGTTGCCCTCAATGGGGTGATAACTGACCCCGAGCGGGCGCAGCGCCGCCACCGAGCTGGGCACCAGAGTCACGCCAAAGCCCGCCTGCACCATGCCGACGGTGGAGATCACCTGCGGACATTCGGGCCCCAGTATCGGCTCGAAGCCCGCCTCCCGACAGAGGCCCACGATGCCGTCATAGAGCCCGGGCCCGATGGCGTGGGGAAACAGAATAAAACTCTCGTCTTTCAGGCTGACCAGTGGCAAGGGGCCCGGCTTGGCCTTGGGATGGCTGGTCGGCAGGGCGATCAGCAGCGGCTCCTGCTCGATAAGGTGATGGGCAAAGCCCTCGCTACCGCGGCAGGGCAGCCGCAAGATGGCGGCATCCAGCCGATCGTTGCGCAGCGCCTCCACCAGTGCCGGCATGGTGCCCTCCTGCGGGCTGAGGGCTACCTCGGGGTAGCGCTCCCGATAGTCGTGCAGCAGGGTCAGCACTGCAGGGTGGAGCACGGTGGAACCGGCAAAGCCGATCCGCAGCGCCCCCTGCTCGCCCCGGGCAATCCGCTTTACCTTCAGTTTTGCCGCATCGGCCAGCGCCAGGATCTGCGCCGCATCCCGATAGAGGCTCTCGCCCGCCTCGGTCAGCTCGACACTGCGGGTCAAACGGCGCAGTAGCGGGGTGCCCAGGGTCTCCTCCAGCTTGCGGATCTGCTGGCTCAGGGGCGGCTGGGCCATGTTGAGTGATTCGGCTGCACGGGTGAAATTCTGCTTTTCAACAACGGCCATGAAGTAGCGGAGCGTACGAAGTTCCATATCGATTGAGTCTCAAAGTCATGGGATCAGCGTATTGGTGTTGAAATGTGAACCAAGTCACCATTGGATCCGAACGCTAACAGGATTCACGGTGGAGGTGAAACCCGAATGGAACATATTGCAACATCTGACAGTGCCGGGTGCAGCTGTGCCCTCGAAGTGAGCCAGCAGTTTTCCCGCTGGCGCAGGCAGCATGACGGTGGCGAGATCTACCAGAGCTCCCTGATGAGCGCCCTGCTGGCGGGGGTCTACGAAGGGGAGACCACCATGAGCGAGCTGCTGCGCCACGGCGACTTTGGCCTCGGCACCTTCAATCACCTCGATGGTGAGCTGATCGCCTTCGAGCGGCAGATCCACCAGTTGCGCTCCGATGGCTCGGCCCGTCCCGCCCGCGCCGATCAGAAGACCCCCTTTGCGGTGATGACCCATTTTCGCCCCTGTCTGGAGCGTCGCTTCGATCACCCCCTGAGCCGTGACGAGATCCACCAGTGGGTGGATCGGCTGGTGGGCTCCGACAACGTCTTCGTCGCCCTGCGCCTCGACGGCCAGTTTGAAACGGCCAAGGTCCGTACCGTGCCGCGTCAAGAGCCCCCTTATCGCCCCATGCTGGAAGCCATCGAACAGCAACCGCTGTTCCGCTTTGCCGCGGTGGCGGGAACCCTGGTGGGCTTTCGCTGCCCGCCGTTCGTGCAGGGGGTCAATGTGGCGGGCTTTCACGAGCACATGATCACCGCCGATCGCAAGGGGGGCGGCCATCTGCTCGACTACACCATGGCCCACGGCACCCTGCGACTTTCAGTGGTGCGTCACCTCAATCTGGCCCTGCCATCGGATCCCGCTTTCCGGCAGGCCGACCTCAACCCCGCCGATCTCGATCGCGCCATTCAGGCCGCCGAAGGCTGATAGACAAGGATCAATATCATGGAAAACAGACAGTGGAAGTGCGGTGCCGAGCTGGTGGTTCGTCATCTGGAGGCGCAAGGGGTCAAGCAGGTGTTCGGTATTCCGGGGGCCAAGATTGACCGGGTGTTCGATGCGCTGGAGGACTCCCCCATCGAGACCATAGTGGTGCGCCACGAGGCGAACGCTGCCTTTATGGCGGCCGCCGTGGGGCGTCTCACCGGCAAGGCGGGGGTGGCGCTGGTCACCTCGGGCCCCGGCTGCTCCAACCTCATTACCGGGCTGGCGACGGCCACCTCGGAGGGGGACCCCATGGTGGCGCTGGGCGGTGCGGTGCGCCGTGCCGATGGTCTCAAGCTCACTCATCAGAGCATGGATACGGTCAACCTCTGCCGTCCGGTCACCAAGTTCAGTGCCCAGGTCAACAGCGGGGCGGCGATTTCGGAAGTGATGGCCAACGCCTTTCGCGCCGCCGAGCTGGGACGGCCGGGGGCGGCGTTTGTCAGCCTGCCGATGGACATCATCAACAAGCCGGTACAGGGCAATGTGCTGGTGCCCCGCGAAGTGCCGGAGCCGGGCTGCGCCGATGAGCAGAATATGGAGCAGGCATTGACCCTGCTGCGCAACGCCCAGAATCCGGTGGTGCTGCTCGGCCTGATGGCGAGCCGGCCGGAAAATGCCGAGGCAGTGCGCGCCTTCCTCGACAAGGCGCGGCTGCCGGTGACCGGTACCTATCAGGCTGCCGGGGTGGTGGACAGCTGCCACTTCGATGACTTTGCCGGGCGGGTGGGGCTGTTTAACAACCAGCCGGGGGATCAGCTGCTGGCAGGGGCCGATCTGGTGATCTGCATCGGCTACAGCCCCATCGAGTACGACCCCGTGCTGTGGAATGGCGACCGGGAGCGGCGCATCCTCCATATCGACGTGCTGCCTGCCGATATCGACAGCAGCTACTGCCCGACCGCCGAGCTGGTGGGGTCGATCCGCGCCAACCTGTTGCAGCTGACCCGCATCATGGGCAATCCGAAAATCCGTCCCCCCGAGGTGGATCGGTTGCTGCAAGGGGTTCGCCAGCAGCGGCTGCGACTGGCAATGCGGGCCGACGATCTGCACGGCAATCCGGTTCACCCCTTGCATATCGTGCGCGAGCTGCAGGATCTGGTGCGCGATGACATGACCCTTTGCGTCGACATGGGCAGCTTCCATATCTGGATTGCCCGCTACCTCTACAGCTTCCGCGCTCGTCAGGTGTTGATCTCCAACGGTCAGCAGACCATGGGGGTGGCACTGCCGTGGGCCATCGGTGCGGCGCTGGTGCGGCCGGGTGAGAAGGTGATCTCGGTATCGGGGGATGGCAGCTTTATGCAGTCGAGCATGGAGCTGGAGACGGCGGTGCGGCTCAAGAGCAATATCGTTCACATCATCTGGGTCGATAACGGCTACAACATGGTCGCGATGCAGGAGCAGCAGAAGTATTGCCGCACCTCCGGCGTCTCTTTTGGCCCCATTGACTTCAAACGCTATGCCGAATCGTTCGGGGCGGCCGGGTTTGCGGTGCGCTCGGCCGACGAGCTGCGCGCCACCCTGCGGGCCGCACTGGCGGTGGAGGGGCCTGCTGTGGTGGCGATCCCTGTGGATTACTCCGACAACCCGGGGCTGATGGCCCAGCTCAGGCCAGAAGTATTGGCATAGTGTGGGCAGCAGTGCTGGCCTGGCTTGTTGTGTCAGCGCAAGCAGACCCGCCCATATAGCAAAAACCGGCATCAATGGATGCCGGTTTTTTATTGTTTTGCGGGATTGGTGGCCTTAACGGGCCAGCTGTACGGCGGCGCGTGCGCGGGCCGGTTGTGGGCGCTGTTTGGCTTTTGGTGCGCAGGCTATCTTCAGGCGCAGCCACTCGCGCCACAGCAGCCAGCAGAGCGGCAGGGTGAGCAGCAGCACGGTCGCGGGCTGGGCCATCAGCACCCCATCACGCCCCCACAGTTGCGGCAGCAGTAAGATGAGCGGCAGCAGCAACACGGTTTTGGCGATGGAGATGACCAGCGCCTGACGGGTGCGCGCCATGGATTGCAGCAGCACGATGCCGAACATGATGATCCCCTCCAGCGGAATGGCACCGAGGTTGAGGGTCAGGCTGCTGATGGCAGCGGCCAGCAGTTCGGGATCCTTGTCGCCGGTATAGAGCATGGCGACCTGTCCCGGCAGCAGCTGGATGGTGAGCCACACCAGCATGCCGTAGATAAAGGTGAACTTGAGCCCCATCTCCATCAGGTACTTAAGGTTGCGATGGCGCTTGGCCCCCGCCGCCTTGCTGATAAGCGGCTGAATGCCGAAGGCGAGCCCCTGCAGAATGACGATAAAGACCGCTTCGGTGTAACCGGCCACGGTAAAGCCCGCCAGATCCTTCACATTGCCGTACACCATCAGCTGGCTGTTGTGCAGCATCAACAGCAGCCCGAGGTTGAACTGGGCAATCAGGCTTGGCAGACCAGTAAAGAGCAGGTGCGGCATGGCGGGGAGGTTGGGCACCAGATCCCGCCAGCTGAGGCGCAGCCGCGCCCAGGGGGTAAAGAAGTAGCCAAGGCCGATCAGGCTCACCGCACCCTCTGCCATCAGGGTGGCTTGCGCGGTACCGATCAGTCCCAGTCCCAGCAGACCCACCATGATGTAGTTGAGGATGATATTGAGCACGGCGCCGCTGCTCACCAGCACCATGGCCAGTTTCGGGCGACCATCGTTGCGCAGCAGATAGGGGACCGCCAGATTGCTGGCCAGCAGCAGGGTACCGCTGCCAATCCAGGTGAGGTAGTCGCTCGCCTGTTTCCAGGTCTCGGTGCCCTGTTCAATCCCCAGTCCCAGCAGGATATCGGTGTGGGTGTAATAGAGCAGCATCGGCGCAACTACCCCGAGACCGGCCAGCAGCCAGAGGGCGTTGACCAGCGCCTGACGGGCCAGCTTGTCGTTTTTCGCCCCTTGCTGGAAGGAGATTGCGGTGGCCGCCCCCATGCTGATCATGGCGGCCAGGCCGATCAGCACCATGATGACCGGATAGACCAGGTTGATCCCGGCGAGGCCAGCGGCGCCGACATAGTGGCCGACGAAGATGCCGTCGATGAGGTAGTAGGCCCCCGAGACCAGCATGGCAAGAATGGAGGGGAGGGCGTAAGCCCAGAAGCGACGGGTCATGGCCCGTTGCCGCAGTGTTAAATAGGCAGACATATCTGTTCTCTCGGGGAGTTCGATTATCGAACAGCTAGTCTAGATTAATACTTATTTGGTGATAATCAGGGTTTCACTTGATGAATTGCTGAGTATTACTCACTAATCCGGGGTTTTGGTAGTGCGCCTTGAGCATGTCGATCAGGATACGCAGCCCGCTGCCCAGTTGATGCCGACTGGGATAGAAGAGGTAGAAGCCGGCAAAGGTGGGGCACCAGGGCTCCAGCACGGTGAGC
The DNA here is from genome assembly GCF_049175075.1 of Aeromonas sp. 600774. Classification (NCBI taxonomy): domain Bacteria; kingdom Pseudomonadati; phylum Pseudomonadota; class Gammaproteobacteria; order Aeromonadales; family Aeromonadaceae; genus Aeromonas; species Aeromonas sp. 600774. Next base: position 71,596 of record NZ_JAAKUJ010000003.1, on the reverse strand, counting down.
AGTTTCCCCTCCGCGACCTTCTGGCTCACCTCCTCTTCCAGACAGTAGGCGAGCCCCAGCCCAGCTTCGGCCGCACCGAGATAGAGGGCCGGGGTGCTGGTGGTGAGCGGCCCGGTCACTTCGATCTCCAGCATGGTGCCATCGGCGGCAAAGGCCCAGCGATAGTGATGGTGCGGGGTGAGGCGATAGCCGATGCAGGCGTGGCGGCTCAGCTCGCTCGGGTGCTCCGGTGTACCGTGCTCCGCCAGATAGGCCGGGGAGCCCACCACCAGATAACGCTGGGGCGGGCCGAGGGGGATGCCGATCATCTCCTTGGGCAGCAGATCGCCATAAAAGAGCGCGGCATCGTAACCATCTTCAATCAGCCGGGGCATCAGCTCCTGCTCCACCACCTCCACCTGCATCCGCGGATAGCGGGCCAGATAGTCGATCAGCACAGGTGCCAGCAGGCTGTCGATGGCGCCGCGCGGAGCGCAGAGCTTGAGTCGCCCTACCGGCTCGTCGCTGTTGCGGGCCAGCTCGCAAAGCGCCTCTTCCAGGGTATTGAGGGTGGGGAGCAGCTGCTTGAGCAGCCGCTGGCCCGCTTCGGTCGGCACCACGGCCCGGGTACTGCGGTTGAGCAGCCGCACCCCCAGACGGGCTTCCAGCCCCTTCAGACTGTGGCTGAGGGCGGAGGCGGAGACCCCGAGTTCGAGGGCGGCCTTGCTGAAACTGCGGTGACGAGCAACGGCGGCAAATACCGCCAGTTCGGCGAGATCGGTACGAGTAATGGTCATCATCAATCAACAAAAAGGCGTGAGTCACAAGGGTACGCCAAGGCTGTGCTGCACACAATCCGCACTAAATAGGTGAGTTGTTGCAAAGTTGTATCATCCTGTAGCCCATTGATTCCAGTGAAACTAAATTGAATTGTTAAAAAAAACTCACAATAAGGCGTTGTTAGTGTGATCTTGGTCGTCCGAAAGGCGACTGGAATCAAACTTTGGTTGATTAATTCAAAAAAACGCTGTGATTAATAGGGGTATTTAATTAAAGTCAGCCCATCAAAAGTGGTGCACGTTAATCGGTTGTTAAGTGAGACGGGCGCCGACCCTCAGGGTCAAAATCTCGCACTGTTGTTTGTTGCAATCTTGTTGTCACAAGGAGTGATGGCCTGGTTGCCGGAGGGCGAGAGGTTAATATCAAGGACGGACAGAAGGCGTTCCAGGGAGATGGAACCGGGCCAAGGCCCGAATGAACAAGAATCCCATTTTTCCTTGATGACAGGAACAACGTATGTCTGACATGAATATTGCAGCTGATGGTCGTTTAGCCAGCAACTCTTCCCGCGGCATCAACAAAGCCGATGTGGTCTGGATGCTGGGTCTGTACGGTACCGCGATCGGTGCCGGTGTGCTCTTCCTGCCAATCAACGCCGGTGTAGGTGGCCTGTGGCCGCTGGTTGCCATGTTGATCCTGGCGCTACCGCTGACTTTCTTTGCTCACCGTGGTCTGACCCGCTTCGTGCTGTCCGGCTCTACCCGTGATGGCGACATCACTGAAGTAGTAGAAGAGCACTTCGGCAAGACCGCAGGCAAATTCATCACCCTGCTCTACTTCTTTGCCATCTACCCGATCGTACTGATGTATTCAGTCGCCATCACCAACACCGTCGAGAGCGTGATTGTTCACCAGCTGGGCATGTCTGCACCTCCCCGTGCCGTTCTGTCACTGGCTCTGATCCTCGGTCTGATGGCGGTTGTTCGTCTGGGCGGCCAGGTTATCGTCAAAGCGATGAGCGTGCTGGTATTCCCGTTCGTGCTTACCCTGATGGGTCTGGCGTTCTACCTGATCCCGCACTGGAACGGTGCCATCATCACTGAAGCTCCGGCCCTGTCCGACGCCTTCAACGGTGACTTCATCAAGACCCTGTGGCTGGCTATCCCGGTAATGGTGTTCTCCTTCAACCACTCCCCGATCATCTCCTCCTTCGCGGTGGACAACAAAGGTCGTTACGGTGAAGGTGCCGAGAAGAAGTGCAGCAACATCCTGCTGGGCGCCCACGTCATGATGGTGATGACCGTTATGTTCTTCGTATTCAGCTGCGTACTGAGCCTCTCCCCGGCTGACCTGGCTGCAGCCAAAGAACAGAACATCTCCATCCTGTCCTACCTGGCCAACCACTTCGATAACCCGGTTATCGGTACTGTGGCTCCGCTGATCGCCATGGTTGCCATCAGCAAATCCTTCCTGGGTCACTACCTGGGTGCGCAAGAGGGCATGAACGGTCTGATGGCCAAGGCGCTGCGCGAGAAGGGCAAGAACGTTGACACCAAGCAACTGAACAAAGTCACTGCCGTGTTCATGATCCTGACCACCTGGGCCATCGCTACCATCAACCCGAGCATTCTCGGCATGATTGAAGACCTGGGCGGCCCGATCATCGCAATGCTGCTGTTCCTGATGCCGATGTACGCCATCACCAAGGTTCCGGCCATGCGCAAATACGCTGGCAACATCAGCAACGGCTTCGTGACCATCATCGGCCTGATCGCCATGTCCGGTATCATCTACAAGCTGATTGCCTGATAACGCCGGTTACCAAGTTGAATGAAGAAGCCGCCTCGCAAGAGGCGGCTTTTTTATGGCCGGGATTCAGGATTGGGCATTGTCGATATTCTCCGCCTGCCAGAGGGCGTAGCCCTTGCCGGACGGTTTGGTGGGCAGGTCAATCTGCATCAGGTCATTGCCGATGACGAAGGGGCCTGTGTAACGGGCACGCAGATCCTGCGCCAGATCTTTCACCGTGATCTTGCCGTTGAGCCCGATGTGGCTGAACACGGTCAGGGCAGGTCTGGCTTCGTTGAGAACGCGGGCGGCCTGCTCGGGGGAGGCGAGGTGACCGGCGATCGCCTTGTAGCCCGGGTTGGCCTTCATCTGCTCGGCCGAGGTCATGGAGACGCAGTGCACCAGCAGATCCGCCCCTTTGGCCTCTTTCACCACCTGCGTGCTGTAGCGGGTATCGCCGGAGAGCACCACGCTGTGGCCGTGGTAGTCGATGCGATAGCCGAATGACGGCTTGATGTTGACCCCGTGGTCGTTGTCAAAGGCAGTCACCTTGACCCCGTCATGGCTGTAGACCACCCCGGCGGTGACCTCGTGGCTGTTGATCTCCACCCCGTCCAGCGGCGTCCCCTCATCCTTGACCCGAGTGGCGATATCGGTGGCGTAGGCCTGCAGCAGGCCGTGAGCCAGGGCATTGGTGCCCTTGGGCCCGTAAAGCTCCATCGGCGCGTGGCGCTGGCCATAGGCCGGTTGCAGCCAGCCGGTTAGCCAGAGATCCGCCAGCCCGTTGGTGTGATCCGAGTGAAAGTGGGTGAGGAAGAAGGCGTTGACCCGGCCGATGGGGATATGAAGTTGCCACAGGCGGGTGGCGGAGTTGCGGCCAAAATCGAACACCAGCTTCTGGTTGCCCGCCTCGACCAAGGTGCTGTAGCCACCCCGGCTGATCCGGGGCACCGGGGTGCCGGTGCCGAGCAGGCTGACCCGGAAGATATCGGGCTGGGCTTGAGTCGCGGTCTGGGTTGCGGTGACGGGGGCATTCTGCTGGGTGTTGATAAAGCTGCTCTCGGCAGCCTGGCTGACGCCGGTGGCCAGCAGACCGACCAGCAGGGCGGCCAGATAGGTGCTTTTCATGGGGATATGTCCTGTTTGATGACGTCGCTGGCCACTATATTGGTAACCAAAAGTGCGATAAATTGGCTAAAAATAATTTCTTACTAAACTTTTGGTTGTGAATCTGGGCCCTTGTGGTGGGCAAAACGGCCTTGAAACGGGCAAAAAGGAGGGGTTGTGGACCGATTGACCAGCATGCGTATCTTCACCCGGGTAGTGGATCTCGGCTCCTACAGCGCGGTGGCGAGCGAAGAGGGGATCAGCGCCCAGATGGTGGGCAAGCATGTGCTGGGGCTGGAGCAGTGGCTGGGGGGCAAGCTGTTTCACAAGACCACCCGCCAGCAGACCCTGACCGAGCTGGGCCAGCTCTTTCTGGCTCGTTGTCAGCGGGTGCTGGAGGAGCTGGCACTGACCGAGTTGCTCACCCAGAACCTGCTGGCCGAGCCGGCCGGGCGGCTGCGTATCGCCGCCCCCTTAAGTTTTGGCCACCACCGACTGGTGCCGCTGCTGCCGGCTTTTCTCGACCGCTACCCCAAGCTGGAGGTGGATCTGCAGCTTACCCCCCGCTGGGTCGATCTGGTGGAGGAGGGGTTCGACGCCGCCATCCGCACCCTGCGCCCGCAGGATGAGGCGCTGATCGCCCGTCCGCTGCTGACCCAGCACTACCGCCTCTGCGCGGCCCCCGACTACCTCAATCGTCACGGTGTGCCCCGTCATCCGGCCGATCTCGCCCACCACCAGTGCCTGCACGGCAACTGGGGGGAGCACGAGCGCTGGCAATTTGTTAGCGAGGATGGCCAGAGTGAGGAGGTGCGAGTCGCCTCGCGCCTGCGCATCAACCACTGGCCAGCGCTACTGACGGCGGCACTGGCGGGGGCCGGCATCACCTTGCAACCAGCCGAACAGGTGCGTAACCATATCGCTGCGGGGCGTCTGCTGCCGCTGCTTGGCCACTATCAGAGCCCGGCCAAGACCCTCTACTTCATCTATCCGGCAGCGCGGCGGCAGGTGCTCAAGATCACCCTGCTGGGGGATTTTCTGGCCGAATCCCTGCAAGCTGAGAGCGAGCCTGAATAAAAGGCTGCATATTCTCGCCACAGTGCTTAACCATCGTACTTAACAAAAGGGCGGGGCAGGCCTAACATGGCGGGATGTTTTTTTAGTCAGGACAAAAGGATATGTCTGGGTTGAAAAAGGATCTCGGGCTCTGGCAGGGGATGGGGTTGCTCGCTACCTCGCTGCTCGGCACCGGGATCTTCGTGGTACCGGCGACCGCTGCCTCGCTGGCGGGTGGGGCCTCGCTCTGGGCCTGGTTGCTGCTGATTGCGCTGGTGCTGCCCATCGCCTTTACCTTCGCTCGCCTCGGCCGTCGCTATCCCCATGCGGGCGGTGCGCCGCACCTGATTGGCCTCGCCTTTGGCAACGGCGCCGAGCGCTTCTCTGCCTTCCTCTTTCTGGCTGTGTTACCCGTGGGCCTGCCCGCCGCTCTGATGATTGCCGCCGGTTTCTGGCACGCCCTGTTCGAGATGGGGGAGTGGACCCTCTGGGCCATCCAGCTGCTGACCCTGCTCGGGGTCTTTCTGCTGGGGCTGCGCGGGGCGCGATCCTCCGGCAATCTGCAGTTGCTGATTGCGCTCGCCATTTTGGGGCTCACCCTGCTTATCTGGTTCAAGGGGGAGGTGAGCTGGCGCGATGCAGCGCGGCCCTTGCCGAGCGCGGACGAGTGGCCCGCCATGGCCACCGCGCTGGCGGTGATGTTCTGGTGTTTCGTCGGGCTGGAAGCCTTCGCCCATATGGGGGAGGAGTTCAAGCGGCCGGAGCGGGACTACCCCATCGCCCTGCTCGGCGGTGTGCTGCTGGCGGGGCTTATCTACTGGGTACACTCGCTGGTGGTGCTCAAGTACGGCCTCTACGGTGATGAGGCGAAAAATGCCACCGCCATCCCCTCTCTGCTGGCGCTGCTGTTCGGCCCCACTGCCAAGTGGTTGGTGGCGGTGCTCGGCTACCTCTCCTGCTTTGCCAGCATCAATATCTACCTGCAGGGGTTTGCGAGGCTTATCTGGAGCATGGCGCGGGAAGGCAAGCTGCCGGTCTCGCTGGCCCGCCTCACCGCCCGCGGCGCGCCGCTGCGGGCGCTCACTCTGGTGCTCGCCATCTGTCTGGTCTGCATCACCCTGATCATCTGGCTGCGACTGCCCCTCGATGAGCTGATCCGCTACGCCAACGGCAACTTTGTGCTGGTCTACCTGCTCTGCATGGCGGCGGGCTGGCGCCTGCTTGGCGGGGTGGGCAAGGGGCTGGCGGGAGTGAGCGTGCTGCTCTGCGCTCTGGTGCTGGTGGCGCTCGCCTCTCAGGTGCTCTATGCGGTGGTACTGAGTCTTGGCTACGGCTGTTTCTCGTTGTGGCGGCGTCATCTGCGCCGTAGCCGTCAGCAGGATGCGATCCCGGTGGCGAAATGAGGTCTCCCCGATAGCCGGAAAATGAGAAAGCCCTGATGTTCAGGGCTTTTTTGATTCAGATATATGGGGTGTTCATATGAGCATCAATTGGCACGCTATTTGCTGAAAAATGAGGGGTCGGATCAACTCAACGGCGATTTATAGCCAAAAAAAGTGGGATCCAGCTCCCGTTTTGCTTAAAGTGCTTTTTCCGATCCCGTTAGTCGGAATGCCCGCAAGGATGCCCTTCAGACGCTAGCAGGATGGCCTGGCCAGACTGGCTCACAGAGATTTTATTGCTTCGGTTCTCTTTCATCTGTCACCTCGTGACAGCATCCTGTTCCGTTCAGTCAGTCCGGGTTTTGCGTCTCTCTCATCGTGCATTGTCTCCATCTGCAGCGAGTGAATCATGAGCGAATCGGTTTTTGAGATCCACGACTGGACCCTGAGCGTTGACGACAACATGTTGTGTCGCCCCGACCGCGAGGTCTACCTCGAACCCAGACTGGTCAATCTGTTGCGGTTTCTGGCCCACAATGCCGGCACCGTGTTTGGCCGCGATGCCCTGATCAATGAGGTGTGGGATGGCGCCGAGGTGACCGATCAGGTGGTGACCCAGTCCATCTTCGAACTGCGCAAGATCCTCAAAGATGGTCGCACCGATGCGACCGACTATATCGTCACCGTACCCAAGCGCGGCTACAAGCTGGTGGCACCGGTGCGGCCGCTGCAGGTGGTTTCCGTGGTGATGGCGGACGAGCAGCCCGCGGTCAATACCGCTCTCTCCGACAACCCGACTTTATCCGATCTGAGCCCGCCTGCGGCTGAGCAGGATGATGATGAACAGCCCAATGTCGCCCCTTTTCCCGCCGGGCCCCTGACCCGCGCCATCTCCACCCATGCCAAGGATGCCCGCAGCCGCTGGAAGATGGTGAGTTTCGATATCTTCGTTGCCATCGTGCTGATCGCCATTGTCAGCATGCTCAGCTACCAGCACACCAGCCCCCAGGTACACGCCATGCTGGATCCCAACCTGCTGGTGTTCCGCTTTCACTCCGGCATGGATGACAACAACGAGAACGTGCGCCTCGCCGATGGCATTACCCGCGCCCTGATGGGGGAAGTGGCCGTGGCTACGCCGCTGCGGGTGCAGTACGGCGCCACCACTCTGATGGGAGGCATCATGCCCGGCAAGGAGCTGAGTGTGCGGGTCACCCGCCAGCCCCGTGGCACCTATCTCGATCTGGAGTATCGCAATATCAACACCAACCGGGTGCTGTTCAGCCATCAGTACCAGCTCAGTCGCCACAGTGTGCACGGCGTGTTGCAGGCCAGCAGCCAGGATCTGCTACGTGCCCTCGACCAACCCGATGCCGAGCCGGGAATGGGCTGGCCCACCGATGATGCCTCCCTGATGGCGATGATGGAGGCGCAGTACTACATCAACAGCCGGGATCCGGTCGCCCTCAAGCGGGGTATCGATCTGCTGGAGCAGGCGCTGATTGCCCATCCGGATCAGCCGTTGCTGCTGGCGGAGCGCTATCTGGCGGGCGAGGCGCTGGCCACCCTGGCGGGCAAATCCGAGAGCGAGCGACTGCAGGGGATTGGCACCCATCTCGCCAGCGTGGTGCAAAACAGCGGCGCCCTGCCAGCCCGGGTGTGGGAGGCGTTGACCCTGCAGGCGATCCTCAACGGCCAGCAACAGCAGGCCAACTATCTGCTGGAGAAGGCGGCGAGTCGCGGCCGCTCGGTGCTCTACTACATACTGCAGGGCAAGCTGGCGGAGCTGGACGGTCGTCCCGAGGCGGCGGGTGATGCCTACAGTCAGGCCTTCCTGATGGAGGCGACCGAGCAGACCTATCTGCTCTGCCAGCAGCTCGGTTTCTACAGCAATATGGAGAGCCTCACCCCGGCTCTGTTCAATGCGCTGGGCCAGAGCAAGGTGAAGCTCTTCTAACTCCGCAGTGTTGGTTTTCCCCCGGTCGGTGCGGTTGCCGACCCTATCCACAGGCTGCCTTCGGGCGGCCTGTGCGGTTTCTGCTTGTTTGCCACCGGGGATAGTCGTTCTGGTGCGGCCCGATTTATCCCCCGCAGCTCTCCACTATCCCCATATGCCTTATCGCGGTATTTGCGGCACTCGCGTTTGTTCGGCTTTACGCCGCACGCGCAGCTTGTGACATCTGCTCATGGTTGGCGACGGGATAAGCTGTCTGTCATGACTCATTTCTCATTGCTTACCGGTTATCGCCGTTGCGCTTTAACTCTGAGTTTGGATTGTGATGAGCCGAGCGAAGGGGAAAGCAGGAGGTGAGCGGCCACTCAGGGTGATGATCCGCAGGGCTTCCAAATGGCCGCAAGGGCAGGGGGCGCAATGGGCGCTGCTTTATCCCGGGTTTATCTGACCAAAAATATCAAGACGGCGAGATAAGGGGGTTATCAAGGGGCAAAAACGGGTTGGCCGGATATCAAGGTTTTATCAATAAGGCTGTGTGATGTGATGTCAATTGACTGTTTTTAAATGGTTTTTATCAAAAGTGACGAGGCGGCGAAAAAAGTTGCCTCATATTTTTATCCGTTAGCTGGTCTTTATGTTTTCCGGGGATGAGAGGTCTAGTCTGTGCCCATTCTTTGGCGGGGCGTTCCGCCAAATGTGTATGTGACGACCCGACCTTTTATAGAACCGGAGATCTTATGTCCCTAGATACGAGCAAGAAGATTGGCCTTATCGCCTGTACAGGTGTGGTGGCCGGCAACATGATGGGGAGCGGTATCGCACTGCTGCCTTCGGCACTGGCCAACATAGGTTCCATTTCTGTATTCAGCTGGGCTATCTGTCTGGTAGGCGCCATGGGCCTCGCCTTCGTTTTCGCCCGCCTGGCTACCAAGAACCCGCAAGAGGGTGGCCCCATTGCCTACGCCGGTGAAATCTCTCCGGTATTCGGTTTCCAGACCGGTGTGCTCTACTACCACGCCAACTGGATAGGTAACCTGGCCATCGCCATTACCGGCGTCTCCTACCTCTCCGTCTTCTTCCCCATTCTCAACAGCCCGATCCCGGCCGCTGCGGCCACCATCGCCGCCGTCTGGATCTTCACCTTCGTCAACCTGCTGGGCGGTAGCTGGGTGAGCCGACTCTGTACTCTGGGTCTGGTACTGATCCTGCTGCCGGTGGTGGGTACCGCTCTGGTGGGCTGGACTCACTTTGACAGCGCCGTCTACAGCCAGAACTGGAACACCACCAGCGGCAGCGACCTGCATGCGGTCATCAGTGCCGTGCTGATCTGCCTCTGGTCCTTCGTCGGTGTTGAATCTGCCGCCGTCTCTTCCGGCATGGTGAAGAACCCCAAGCGCACCGTACCGCTCGCCACCATGCTGGGTACCGGTATCGCGGGTGTTATCTACATCCTCTCTACCCAGGTGATCAGCGGCATGTTCCCGGCCGGTGAAGTGGCTGCCTCCGGCGCCCCGTTTGCCATGGCCTCTTCCGCCATCTTCGGTAGCTGGTCTGCACCGTTTGTCTCTGCCTTCACCGCTCTGGCCTGCTTCACCTCGCTCGGTTCCTGGATGATGCTGGTAGGCGAGGCGGGCAAGCGTGCCGCCAACGACGGCAACTTCCCGAAAATCTACGGCGAAGTGGACAAGAACGGCGTGGCCAAGAAGGGTCTGATCCTGGGCTCCCTCAAGATGACTGCCCTGATGGTTGGCCTGACCGCCTTCACATCCCAGTCTGCCCACGCTGCCGATCTCTTCAACGTGCTGACCACAGATGCGGTGCTGCTGACCATGCTGCCCTACTTCTACTCCAGCATTAACCTGATCCGCTTCGAAGGCATGACCTCCCGCAGCATCGGCGCGATGATCTTCTCCGGTGTGGCCTGCGTCTTCTGTCTGGTGGCCCTGATGGGTGCCAAGGGTTCCAACCTCACCGCTACCTTCGTGGTGTCGCTCATCATCCTGATGTTCTACGCCAAAAAACAGGGTCTGCGTCAGCACGATGCCCTGCTGAGCGAACAACCCAGCAACTAATTCCCCCTTTTATCTTCCGAGCGCTCTTCACTCACCATCCCTGATGGAGAGCGCCCCTTTACGTGTGGAGCATTACGATGAATATCATTGCCATCCTCAACCACCTGGGCGTTTTCTTTAAAGAAGAACCCATTCGCCAGCTGCAAGCCTCCCTCGAGCGCAAGGGTTTCGAGGTTGTTTATCCGGTCGACGTCGCCGACCTGCTGAAACTGATCGAGAAGAACCCCCGCGTTTGCGGCGCCATCTTCGACTGGGACAAATACTCTCTGGGTCTGTGCAAGGAGATCCACGATCGCAACGAGAAGCTGCCGATCTTCGCCTTCGCCAACGACCAGTCCACCCTGGATATTCACCTGACCGACCTGCGTCTGAACGTGCACTTCTTCGAGTACCGTCTCGGCATGGCCGACGACATCGCCCTCAAGATGGGTCAGGCCACTCAGGAGTATCAGGACGCCATCCTGCCGCCGTTCACCAAGGCACTGTTCAAGTACGTGGAAGAGGGTAAATACACCTTCTGTACGCCGGGTCACATGGGCGGTACCGCCTTCCAGATGAGCCCGGCCGGCAGCATCTTCTATGACTTCTACGGCCCGAACGCGTTCAAGGCCGACGTCTCCATCTCCATGCCGGAGCTGGGCTCCCTGCTGGATCACTCAGGTCCGCACAAGGAAGCCGAAGAGTACATCGCCCGTACCTTCAACGCCGATCGCTCCTATATCGTTACCAACGGCACCTCCACTGCCAACAAGATCGTCGGTATGTACTCAGCGCCGGCCGGCAGCACAGTGCTGGTTGACCGTAACTGCCACAAGTCGCTCACTCATCTGATGATGATGAACGACGTGACCCCGATCTACTTCCGTCCGACCCGCAACGCCTACGGCATTCTGGGTGGTATCCCGCAGAGCGAATTCAGCCGCGACACCATCGCTGCCAAGGTTGCCGCGACACCGGGTGCCCAGGCTCCCCGTTACGCCGTGGTCACCAACTCCACCTATGATGGCCTGCTCTACAACACCGGTTTCATCAAGGAGGCGCTGGACACTCCTTACATCCACTTCGACAGTGCCTGGGTGCCTTACACCAACTTCAGCCCGATCTATGAAGGCAAGTGCGGCATGAGCGGCGAAGCGATGCCGGGCAAGGTGTTCTACGAAACCCAGTCCACCCACAAGCTGCTGGCGGCCTTCTCCCAGGCCTCGATGATCCACATCAAGGGTGACGTGGAGGAAGAGACCTTCAACGAAGCCTTCATGATGCACACCTCCACCTCGCCGCAGTACGGCATCGTGGCATCGACCGAGATCTCTGCTGCCATGATGCGTGGCAACACCGGCAAGCGTCTGATCAAGGACTCCATCGATCGCGCCATCTCCTTCCGCAAAGAGATCAAGCGTCTGCGTGATCAGAGCGAAGGCTGGTTCTTCGACGTATGGCAGCCGGACAACATCGACACCGTCGAGTGCTGGAAGCTGGATCCGAAAGATGACTGGCACGGCTTCAAGGACATCGATGACAACCACATGTACCTGGACCCTATCAAGGTCACCCTGCTGACTCCGGGTATGGGTCGTGACGGCCAGCTGCTGGAGAAGGGCATCCCTGCCTCTCTGGTCTCCAAGTTCCTGGACGAGCGCGGCATCGTGGTCGAGAAGACCGGCCCGTACAACATGCTGTTCCTCTTCTCCATCGGTATCGATCAGTCCAAGGCGATGCAGCTGCTGCGCGCCCTGACCGAGTTCAAGCGCGGCTACGACCTGAACCTGACCATCAAGAGCATCCTGCCGAGCCTCTATCGTGAAGACCCGAGCTTCTACGAAGGGATGCGTATCCAGGAGCTGGCCCAGCGCATTCACGAGCTGACCAGCAAGTACCGTCTGCCGGAGCTGATGTTCAAGGCGTTCGACGTACTGCCGGAGATGAAGATGACTCCGCACGCCGCATGGCAGCAGGAGCTGGCCGGCAACGTGGTGGAAGTGCCGCTGCGTGACATGGTTGACCGCATCAGCGCCAACATGATCCTGCCGTACCCGCCGGGAGTTCCGCTGGTACTGCCGGGCGAGATGGTGACCCAGGATTCTCTGCCGGTGCTCGAGTTCCTCGAGATGCTGTGCGAGATCGGTGCCCACTACCCGGGTTTCGAGACCGACATCCACGGCCTCTATCGTCAGGCCGATGGCAGCTACACCGTCAAGGTGCTGCGTTAATCGACAGTGACAACAGTCGAAAGTGACAACAACGGGCCGCAAGGCCCGTTTTTCCCTCCGGAATTCCTGTTCTTATTGCGTGAGTCGCCAATCATGAAGCGAGTGCTCTCCATTCAATCCCACGTAGTCTTTGGCTGTGCCGGCAACAGCGCCGCCGTTTTTCCCATGCGTCGCCTCGGGATCGAGGTGTGGCCGATGAATACGGTGCAGTTCTCCAACCACACCCAATACCGCGAAGGCTGGCAGGGGATGGTGATGCCCGGCGGTCATATCCGTCAGCTGGTAAACGGCCTGGCGGAGATCGGTGTGCTGGCCGAGTGCGATGCGATCTTGAGCGGCTACCTCGGCTCGGCCAAACAGGGGGAGGAGATCCTGGCGGCGGTGGCCCGGCTCAAGGCGCTCAATCCGGCCGCCCTCTACTTTTGTGACCCTGTGATGGGTCACCCCGACAAGGGGTGCATAGTGGCACCCGGCGTCGCCGATTTTCTGAAAACCAGGGCACTGGCCTGCGCCGATATGCTGGCCCCCAATTTGCTGGAGCTGGAACAGCTCACCGGCCGCGATATCCGCAATGTGCCGGAGGCCATCGAGGCGTGCCAGCAACTGCGCGCGCAAGGGGTCAAGCTGGTGATGGTCAAGCATCTGGGCAAGGCCGGCTTTGCCATGGACCGCTTCGAGATGTTGCTGGTGTGCGAGGAGGGAACCTTTCACCTCTCCCGCCCGCTCTACCCTTTTGCTCGCCACCCCATCGGGGTGGGGGATCTGCTGAGCGCCACCATGCTGGCCAATCTGCTGGCCGGTTGTACCCCGGTAGCGGCGTTCGAACTTACCAACGCCAGCGTGGATGCAGTGCTTTCCCGGACCTGGCTGGCGGGAGCCTACGAGCTGCAACTGGTGGCGGCTCAGCACGAGATGGCGCTGCCGCTGGTGCGCACAAAGGCCACTCGCCTTGAGTAGAGGCGTCGCCGATTCTGGATACAAAAAAGCCCTGAAGGTCAGGGCTTTTTCTATTTCTGAAGCACGGGGGGCTGCCGCGCCTTAATCCTTGGGATCCTTGAGCGCCTCGATCACATCCTCCTTTGGCCCGAGTCCCTCGACATGGTTGAAGGTGTCGAGCCCCTCCTGCGTACTGATGGTAAAGGCGTCGGCGCTCAGGTAGCTGCCGCTGCCGGCGCTCTCCATGATGACCACCAGCTCGGGCTGTTTGTCACCGTTGAGATCCAGCAATTTCAGCTCCTTGATGGATCCATCGCGCGGCAGCACCTTGCCGTCGATGAACTGATCCAGCGGAAACTGGGGATTGGCACCGGAGTAGAGGCGCACATCGTAGCTGCCGATGGAAGCGGGTTCACCGCGTCCTTCGGCCACCGTGATCACCTGACCGGAGGGGAGTGTCAGCTGTTTGAAGAAGCTCTCCGCTGCCTGGCCGGTCAAGGGCAGAGCGAGCAGACCGAGTGTCATCAGCAAGGTTTTCATAGGCGTTACTCTTGTTACTGCGGTGAGCGGCATGGCCGTTCACTGACGTCAACGTATGGAGATGGGGCGGTGCCGACACATGGCATCTGCCCCTCTGTTATGCCTCACAAGAGGCGTGCATTACCAGATCTTCACCCGTTTTTGGGGTGGCAGATAGAGCTTGTCCCCCGGCTGGATGTTGAATGCCTCGTAGAAGGCGGGAATGTTCGGCACTACGCCGTTGACCCGGTACTCGGGCGGCGAGTGGGGGTCGGAGCGCAGCAGCATCTGCATCAGCTCGGGGCGATACATCCCCTTCCACACCTGCGCCCAGCCGAGGAAGAAGCGTTGTTCGCCGGTAAAGCCATCCAGCACCGGCGCCTCCTTGCCATCAAGCGACAGCTCGTAGGCCTTGTGGGCTATGGTGAGGCCGCCCAGATCGCCGATGTTCTCCCCCAGGGTGAACTGGCCGTTGACGAACTGGCCGTTGATGGGCTCGAAGCGGTTGTACTGGGCCACCAGCCGGCTGGTGCGGAAGCGGAACTCCTTGAGATCTTGTGGCGTCCACCAGTCGCGCATCATGCCGTCACCGTCGGATTTGGCCCCCTGATCATCAAAACCGTGGCCCATCTCGTGACCAATGACCCCGCCGATGGCGCCGTAGTTGACCGCATCATCCGCCGTCATGTCGAAGAAGGGGGGCTGCAAAATAGCCGCCGGGAAGACGATCTCGTTGTTGCTCGGGTTGTAGTAGGCGTTCACCGTTTGCGGCGACATGTGCCACTCGTCCCTGTCGACCGGCTTGCCGAGGCGCGCCAGGCTGTCTGCATATTCAAAGGCTTGTGAGCGTTGCAGGTTGCCCACCAGATCATCCGGTTTGATAGTGATGGCGCTGTAATCCTTCCACTTGTCGGGGTAGCCGATCTTGGGGCGGAACTTGGCCAGCTTCTCGAGTGCCTGCGCCTTGGTCTCGGGCGACATCCAGTCGAGCTCCTTGATGCTCTGGCCGTAGGCGGTGCGCAGGTTCTCCACCAACTGCTCCATCCGCTCCTTGGCTGCTGGCGGGAAGTAGCGAGCCACATAGAGCTGGCCGACCGCTTCACCCAGATGATCGTTCAGGACCCCGAGCGCCCGCTCCCAGCTGGCGCGCTGCTTGGGCGTGCCGCTCAATGTGGTGCCGTAGAAGGCGAAGTTGGCGCGGTCGGTCTCGCTGTCGAGATAGGGGGCGTAGTCGGTCAGCAGTTGCCACTTGAGGTAGGCCTGCCAGTCGGCGATGGGGGTTTGGGCCATCACCTGATCCAACGCGCTCAGATAGGTCGGCTGACCGATAATGAGCTCCGGCTGGCCAGCAATGCCCGCGGCATTGAGATAAGCCTGCCAGTCGAGATGGGGGGCGAGCCGTGCCAGTTCGCTGGCGGGGCGCTTGTTGTAGTTCTTCTCCCGATCCCGCAGGGCGACGTTGTCCCACTGGATGGTGGCGAGCCGGGTTTCGAGGGCCAGAATCCGTTTGGCTTTGCCGCTCGGGTCAGACTCACCGAGGCGGCTCAGCATGGCGGCGATATGCTGTTGGTACTTCTGGCGCAGGGCCTGACTGTCGGGATCCTGCTTGAGGTAGTAGTCCCGATCCGGCAGCCCCAGTCCACCTTGATAGAGGTAGACCGCATAGCGGTCGGGGGACTTGGCATCGGCGTCGATCCAGATGCCGAACGGCGCGCCGCCGCCCATGCGGCCCGACTGGGCAAAGGCGCGGGCCAGCGCAGCCTGATCACCGATCCGGTCGATATCGGCCAGCGCCGGTGCCAGCGGGGTGAGCCCCTTGGCGTCACGGCCTGCCTGATCCAGATAGCTGGCGTAGAGATCGCGGATCTGCTGGGTTGGCGTGCCGGTGGCGGCCTCCTGCTTGGCCAGCCCCTCGACCAGCACCCGCACATCGGCGAGGGATTTGTCCCGCAGCATGTAGAAAGCGCCATCGGCGGGGCGATCGTCGGGGATCTTGGCGGTGGCGAGCCACTTGCCATTGACGTAGCGGAAGAAGTCATCGCCGGGTTTGACCAGGGTGTCCATATTGGCCAGCGCCAGCCCGGAGTGTTTGGGGGAGTCTTGCGGTGCCTGACTGCAGCCAGCCAGCAGTGCCAGTCCAATCAGGCCGGCCAGTAAGCTTTTCTTATTGTTCATCTTGTTTGATTCCAATTCCGATTGTTTGCTTCCCTGCCCATCTTCCTTGCTCCAACCGGTTGTGCGACCGCCTTGCGGCCAGCCTGGTGGAGAGGGCGGGCGAGCCTCACTCTAGCAGCAGGGTTGCAGCTTGATAAGCCCGACTCTGCTAAGATCGGCCGGTCCGTTTTGGGGAAGCCTATGATTTCTCATCTTTATTCTCGCTTTTGTCTGACTATGCCAGCGCCGGAAGGTTCCACCGGTCTGCTGGTGGCCTTCAGTGGCGGCCTCGACTCCACCCTGCTGCTGGTGCTGGCGGCGCAGTATGCCCGCGAGCATGGCCTGCCAGTTCGCGCCCTGCACGTGCACCACGGCCTCAGTCCCCATGCCGATGAGTGGGTCGCTCATTGTGAAGCCGTGTGTCAGCAATTGGCGGTGGAGCTGCTGGTCGAGCGGGTGACTCTGGCCCGTGGCAATGGCGAGAGTCTGGAGGCGCAGGCGCGCACAGCCCGTTACCAGCGGCTGACCGCCCGGATGCGGGAGGGGGAGTGGCTGCTCACCGCTCACCATCAGGACGATCAGCTGGAGACCCTGCTGCTGGCCCTCAAGCGCGGCGCCGGTCTGCGCGGTCTGGCGGGGATCTTGCCAAGCCAGCCCTTTGCCGGTGGCCTGTTGCTGCGCCCGCTGCTCGATATGAGTCGTGCCGAGCTGGCCGAGGCGGCGGCGAGCCTCCCCTTTGGCTGGGTGGAAGATGAGAGCAATCAGGACGTGAGCTATGACCGCAACTTTTTGCGCCAGACGCTTATCCCCCAGCTCAAAGCGCGCTGGCCCGCCATGGCCCAGACCGCGGCGCGCAGCATGGCCCTGTGCGCCGAGCAGGAGGCGCTGCTGGATGAGTTGGCCGAGAGTGACTGGCAGCTGGCGGGCGAGGGGGAGGCGCTCCATATCGGCCCGCTGCACGCCCTCTCTCCCACCCGGCGCAACAACCTGCTGCGCTACTGGATCCGCCGTCAGGGGGGCGAGATGCCATCCCGCGAGCAGCTTGCCCGGTTGTGGCAGGAGGTCGCGTTGGCGCGCGGCGATGCCAACCCCCAGCTCAACTGGGGGCGCCAGAGCTGCCGCCGTTTTCAGGAGCGGCTCTATCTGGTGAGCCCTGACTTGCAACCTTGTCATCAGGTGTTGCCGATGATTGTGGGCGAGCCGCTGACCCTGCCGGATGGTTTGGGCGAGCTGGTGGTGCGCATGGCGGAGCACGGCGAGGATCTGCTGCGTTCCCCCCGAGCGGACGAGCCGCTCTCGGTGCGTTTTCAGGTAGCGCCCGGGATCCCCCTCAAACCGGTGGGGCGAAGCGGTAGTCGGCGGATGAAGAAGCTGCTGCAAGAGTATGGTGTTCCCTCGTGGCAACGGGGACGCATTCCCATCCTCTACTATGGCGAGCAGGTGGCGGCGGTGGTGGGGCTCTTTGTCTGCGACGGTTTTATGGCACAGAGTGCCGGGCTGGTTTGCCACTGGCAGGGAAACGGTGCCGCCCCCATCCTGCCCGAGCAGGATCTTGCATGAGGTGATCTCGGTGTGAGGGAGGATTAGCCCCAAAAAAAGAAGCTCCGGTCACATGGCGCGCATGTGCCGGAGCAAAGAAGAGTTCGGGATTATTCGTTAGGGCTGGCCTTGCCGGCTTTTTTGCGGGCGTAGAGGTGACTGTCGGCCGCCTCGTAGAGGCTCGGCACATCGACCCCGGATTGCCAGCTGGCGGCGCCAAGGCTGCATCCGACCGAGAAGGTGCTGAGCTCCTTGTTGGTCATCAACATATGCTGCAGTCGCAGCCAGACCGGGCGCCACGCCTCGGGTTCGGCCGGTTGCAGCAGCAGGGCAAATTCATCTCCCCCGAGCCGGAAGGCTTGATCCGTACTGCGGATGCACCCCTTGAGCAGCTGGGCGAAGCGGCTCAGCACCAGATCCCCCACCGGATGGCCCCAGGTATCATTGATCTGCTTGAAGCGATCGAGATCCAGCAGCACCAGCACCAGACCGTGGGGCTCTCGGCTGTGCTGCTCGATGGCGCGACCGATGGCCTCGTCAAAGTAGGAGCGGTTGCCAAGGCCGGTCAGGTGATCGAGCCGGACCAGCTGATCCAGTTTTTCCAGCCGCAGATAGAGGGGGAGCAGCAAGCAGAGTAGCTGATGGTATTGCATCAGTACCCGTTGCTGGCTGCCGCTCAGCGGATGTTCCAGCTCGTAGTGGAGCTGGCCGAGCAGCTGGCCATGCTGACCGCGCAGCTCGAACGGATAGTTGTGCAGGTTGAGGGTGGCCAGCGGCGGGTGCTGGATCAGCACATGGGGCTGGCCACAATCGAGGTAGAGACCGTGGATCCTGACAATTCTTGCCGCACGATCGGCAAAAGTTGTCAGCAGACCGCCGAGATCGCTCTGCCCCAACAACTGCTCGAGCAACTGGTTGCGTTCAACGCTGGGCAACGGCGTGAGCCGCTCCATCTGGCGAACCCACTGCTCGATGCCATGGCTAAAGCCATTAAGTGACGACGTATTTTCCATGGTCTTCCACCTGTAACACCTGACTACTGTCTCCTCCCTGCAATTGGCATGCCCAATATATCTTTCCTGCCCGCCAGATCGGCTGACTAAGCTTAAGTCGATAAAAGGAGAGGGAAATTTGTACACCGACCTGTTGATCCTGTTGTTCGCCGCCGTGCTGCTGGTGGCAACTTTCCGGCGCCTCGGCTTGCCGGTGATCCTCGCCTACCTGATTGCCGGCGTGTTGCTCGGCCCCCACGGGTTGGCGGTGATCACCGGCCAGTCGATCATGCAGACCATTGCCGAGCTCGGGATCGTTTTTCTGATGTTCTCGCTGGGGCTGGAGTTCTCCCTGCCGAAATTGCTGGCGATGCGCCGATTGGTGCTGGGGGTGGGGGTGCTGCAGGTGCTGCTCACCTCGCTGCTCTTCTTCGTCATCGGCTGGTGGTGGGGGCTGGGTCTGGCCCAGTCACTGGTGGTGGCGGGGACGCTGGCGCTCTCCTCCACGGCTGTGGTGATCAAGCAGCTCGGCGAGCAGAAACAGCTCCATACCCGCCGAGCCCAGCTGGGGGTGAGCGTGCTGCTGTTTCAGGATCTGGCGGTGGTGCCCCTTCTGGTGATGATCCCGATCCTCGCCCAGCCGGAAGTGCAGGGGAGCGCCCTGGCCGCCGAGATCGCCTGGGCCACCCTCAAGGGGCTGTTTTCCCTCTTCACCCTGCTGGCGGTGGGCAAGTGGTTGCTGCCGCTGCTGTTTCACGAGGTGGCGCGGGCCCGCTCCGATGAATTGTTTGTGCTGAGTGCCCTGCTGGTGGCGCTGCTCGCCGCGTTCATGACCCATTCGCTGGGGCTGTCGATGGCGTTGGGGGCGTTTCTGGCGGGGATGATGCTGGGGGAGTCCCACTACCGTCATCAGCTGGAAGTGGACATCAAACCGTTTCGCGACGTGCTGATGGGGCTCTTTTTTATCACCATCGGCATGGCCATGGAGTGGGAGCTGGTGGCGCGGGCATGGTGGCAGGTACTGATCTGCGTGGTGCTGCTGGTGTTGTGCAAATCCCTGCTGGTGCTGCTGGCCGGGCGGCTGCTGGGGGAGCGCAAGCGCGACAGCATGGCCGCCGGTATCATGCTGAGTCAGGTGGGGGAGTTCGGCTTCGTGTTGCTGGCGCTGGCGCTCCACCACGGCTTGCTGGATCAGCAACTGGTCTCCCTGCTGATCGGTATCGGCATCATCTCCATCGCCATGACCCCCTGGCTGGTGACTCAGGCCCATTCGCTGGCCCGCAGTCTCACCGATCCGGCGCTGCTGACTCGCTCCGAGGTGGCACAGTCGGGCCTGAGCAAGAGCCAGCACGTCATCATCGCCGGGTTTGGCCGGGCCGGGCAGACCTGCGCCCGCTTCCTCAAGCTCGAGGAGATCCCCTTTTTGGCCCTCGATCTGGACCCCGAGCGGGTGAGCGAGGCCAAGCTGGCGGGGGAGCAGGTGGCCTTCGGCGACGCCAGCCGCCGCGATATTCTGCTGGCCGCCGGGCTGCTGCGAGCACGGCTGGTCATCATCACCTTCGATGATCGTAAGCGAGTGGAGGCGATGCTGGCACTGATCCGCGAACTGGCGGGGGATCTCAAGGTGCTGGTGCGTACCCGGGATGACAGTTTTCTGGAGCAGTACAAGCAGGCGGGGGCCTTCGAGGTGATCCCCGAATCCCAGGAGGGGGCCCTGATGCTGGTCTCCCATCTGCTGCTCAACTGCGATATCCCAATAGGCCGTGTGATCCGTCGGATGGAGCTGGAGCGCAGCAGCCAGTATCGCTTCCTGCACGGCTTCTACTGGGGGGATCAGAGTGCCAGCAATCTGGAGGCGGATCAGCTTCTCGAGCGTCTTCATCCGCTGTTGCTGCATGATCAGGCGTGGGCAGTAGGTCGTGAAGTGCGCGAGTTGCCGCTCGATGAGGTGCGGATCAAGGAGGTGCAGCGCGGGGAGCTGAGTCTCGAGCCCAGACCCGAGCTGGTGCTGGCGGCTGGCGATCGGCTGATCCTGTTTGGTACCGTGGTGGCGATGGAGCAGGCGGAGCAGCGTTTGCTGGAGGGACGCTGAGTCCCCTTGCACTTAGCGGCCGTGAGCCCCTTTACTCCCGTTCTGTTGGCATCCTTCCGATATCGAGGAAGGCGGCAACCCGCTCCTGCTCCCTGAGTGTGTCCTGATAGCCCAGCTTGATCAGCTGTTGGCAATAACCCGGATAGAACATCAAAAAGCTGGCCAGACTGCTGGTCTCATCCCCCTTCACGCCCAATACCCGCAACAGGCGGCGCAACTGCAGCGGCAGCTTGCGCAGATAGGCCAGCGCCATGATGTCGAGATCCTGACTCGGTTTCAGCACGCAGGTCTCCACCCGTTTCAATTGCAGGCGGTTGCGCTCCCGTAGCGGGATAAGATCCAGTGTCTGGTTGATGCGCCACAGTCGCTCCAGGTCGGAGTTGAGGGTGTCGGTAAAGACGGTATCGAGCAGATGGCTGGCGATATTGGAGCTGGTGAGGTGGCCGTGGTGATGGGTCGGTGCTGAGTGCTCAGGCGGATCCAGAGTGATCAGCAGGATCCGCTCCGCCCCCAGATGGATGGCGGGGCTGAGTGGGCTTAGCTGGTGGATGGAGCCGTCGCCGTAGAACTTCTCGCCGATCCGGGTGGCCGGAAAAACGAAGGGCAGTGCCGAGGAGGCGAGCAGATGCTCCGATGTAAGCACGGTGCGCACCCCGCGCCGTCTCGCCCGCTCCCACGGATGGTGCTCGGCCCGCCCCTGAAAGAAGGTGGTGGAGAGACCGTCATCGTAATCCGACGCCGTGATGGCCAGCGCCTCCAGACTGCCGTAGAGGATGTTGTCATCGATGCGGTGATAGTCGATGAGCTGATCCAGCAGGCGGTGCAGCGGCGCGTTGTCAAACAGGTGAAAGGCGTGGTTGGTGTGGGGATTGATCAGCCCCGCCGACCCTTCGTACAACAACCGCCACAGCAGTCGCCCGGGGTGAAAATCGAAGATGTGGTGAGTCTCGAAACGGCGCCAGACCCACTCCAGCTTGCGAACCCCCAGATGGAAGCAGGAGGCGTAGCAGGCCAGTGCAGTGACATTGATGGCCCCCGCCGAGGTGCCGCACAGGATGGGAAAAGGGATGCCGAGATTGCGCGGGTAGAGCTCCGCAATCGCCTTGAGGGCACCGATCTGATAGGCGGCACGAGCACCGCCACCGGTGAGCAACAACGCTGTATTGGGTCTGGCCATATGCTGGCGCCTTATTGTTGGCCCGGGAGGGGCGTTCCCACTGACAAGTTAACTATAAGGCGCTGTATCAAATATAAAAACGGGCGCTTGCCCGTTTTTTTCATGGCCCCATGTCAAAGAGCCCGGTGAGGATTTTCCGGCCGAGCCAGCTGATCGAAGGCGGCGAATACCGGGGCGCTGGCGAGGATGCGACCATGGCCCAGTCCCCGGGTGCTCACCAGCCGGGTATGACCATCCTGACTGGCCCGCAAGGAATCGCCGTGTGGGGCAAATCTGTCCTCCTCGTCATGCACGATTATCGCCGCGCCGCTGCGACTGGCTAGGCGACCCAGCGGATCGACCGTGCTCAAGGGATGCTGGTACTCTTGCTCAATCTCCTTGACCACCGCATCGAACAGCCGGATGGAGTAGCCGGAGCGCGCCACCATGCCGTAGAGCTGGGGCACATAGTCGAGCACCGGCGAAATCAACAGCAGCGGCAGGGTATCGATACCCGGCTGACGGCTGGAGAGGGTAACGGCCCCCCCCATGCTGTGGGCGATGACCCCCTGCAACGGGCCTGCTTCGCTGGCCAGCCTGGTCGCCAGCTCGTCGAAGGCGCGCACGAAACGGGGCAGGTGGCCAGTGTTGCCCGCGCTCTGGCCGTGGGCCGGATGATCGTAGGCAATGGCGGTGAAACCCTGCGCGGCGATATGGCTCATCAGCGGATAGAACTGGCTGGCGCTGCCGGACCAGCCGTGCATCAGCAGCCACTGCGGCCCCTGACCGAGCCGATAGCTCATCAATACCCCTTCGCTGGTATGGACGGCCTGCTTCACCAGACCGGCAGGTTCGTGGCCACCGCGCTGGTTGCGCTGGGGGGTGAGCAGCAACTTGCTGGCGGTGCGCTTGGCATGGGTGGGGGCGAGTCTGTGGTGTAAGCGGGAGCCTATCCCCAGCAGCCATTTGCTCGGGCTGAAGCGGCGGGTGTTGAAGTAGATCTTGCTGCTCATGGTCATCCTGTGGTTTTTATGTGCGAACGGTCGTGCTTTTTTGTTGGTTTTTAAAAATTCGTGTTGAACGGATGCCAAAACATCAGCGCCAGCTGCTCAGCAGAGCGTCCACTTCGGGCCAGAAGTGGCGGGCCGGATCCTGACACAGTTCGAGATCGTTGAACACCTGATCCGCCAGATAGAGGCCATAGAGGCGATAAACGGCGCGCCAGGGATCCATCTCCTGTCGCCACTCGCCTGCGGCCTGCCCCTGCACCACCTGACGGGCCAGATAGTCGAGCCAGAAGCGCACCAGTTGCCGAGCGGCTTGTTGTACAGGGCTCTCTTGCTCATGGCCATCCTGCACCGAGGTCCAGGCGTCGAGGAACATGCAGCGTCCGGCTAAGCAGTGGTTCCAAGTCTGCCAGGCACGCAGCAGGGCGATCAGCTTGTCGTGCTGGCTCTGGTGCTCCTGCTGGCGTACCGGCTGGATCACCCGCAGCCGGAACACCTCGGCGGCGTACTCCAGCACGGCGATCTGCAGATTGTCGCGGGATTGAAAGTGGGCAAACAGGCCGCTTTTCGACATCTCGCAGGCGCTGGCCAGCGAGCCTATGGTCAGGCTCTCCAGCCCTTGCTGGCTCGCCTGCTCGAAGGCAGTCTGCAAAATGGTTTCCCGGGTCAGGCGCCCTTTGCTCATCACTCTCTCCTCGTTGGCGCTGGCAGCATAAAGTACGATCGTGCTAATTGTCGAGCAACAAATAGCCAGCATGGCTGGCTATGTCGTCTCCCGCGTGTCACTGCGCGCGGGGGTCAGTTCTCCTTGATATCGAGCTGTTGCAGGGCGATAACCGCCTGAGTGCGGTTCTTGACCCCCAGTTTTCTGAAGATGGCGGTGATATGGGCCTTGATGGTGGCTTCTGAGACGTTGAGCTCCCAGGCGATCTGTTTGTTGAGGCTGCCATCGCGCAGCATGATCAGCACCTTGTATTGCTGGGGGGTGAGGCTGGCCAGCTTGCTGGCGAAATCGGGGCCATCTTCCGATTCGGGATGGAGCGAGATGCCTTCCGGCACCCAGTTATCCCCCCCGATCACCGTATTGAGGGCGTTGACCAGCTCCTTCATCGGTACCGACTTGGGAATAAAGCCGAGCGCCCCAAGCCGCAACACCTGTTGGATGATGGCCGCATCTTCCGAGGCGGAGACCACCACGATGGGCAGGTCGGGATACTGGCCGCGCAGGTGGGCTAGCCCCTCGAAGCCATTGGCTCCGGGCATCTTGAGATCGAGCAGCAACAGGTCGACCTCGGGGTGCTCGCCGAGCAGGCTGGTCAGGCTGTCGATGGAGTCCGCTTCCAGCAATTGAGCGTCGTTGATGGCCATGTGCACCGCTTGGTAAAGGGCGCCCCGAAACAGGGGGTGGTCATCTGCGATGACGATGGTAAATTGGCTGTCCATATTTCGGTTAATGGCTCACATTGTTGCTAACTGATTGTTTTGAAAAATCAAACTAGCATCGCTCACCAAGAGGGTCAAACCCGCCGGTGCGCAAATGTGAAGCGACCATCGGATGTTTTGCTATCAAGGGCAGACAGGCCGGTCGCAGGCAACTCATGCAGGAGGCAACAGATGGGATCCTTGGTATTGGCGGTGGGCACCGGCTCCACCTGGGCGATGCGGGCGGCACTGGTGCTCGCCATGAGCGGGCTGACGTGGCAGGAGCAGGTGTTCGATCTGGAGGATGCCAAGTCGCTGGCGCGGCTCAAGCGGCTGGCACCGGCCGGTCTGGTGCCCTGGCTCGAACACGATGGCGTGCGTGTTCACGACTCGCTGGCCATCGCCGAATATGTTGACGAGCTCTGTCCCGACCGCCAGCTCTATCCTGTTTCGCTGGCCGAGCGGGCACAGGCTCGCAGCCTCTGCGCCGAGTTGCATGCAGGATTTCGGCAGATCCGTTCTCTGCTCCCCTTCTTTCTTGGGGCGCCAACCCGTATCGATCCCCCGGTGGAGGCGGTCGGTGAGCTGGCCCGTTTGCAGGAGATCTGGTCGCAGACGCGGGGCCCCTTCTACTTTGGCGAGGCAGGCATTGTCGATGCCTTCTATGCGGTGATGGCCTATCGGCTGGCCAGCTACGGCATCCTGTTGCCCGGTCAGGCGGGAGTCTATCAGCAGGCGCTGCTCTCTTGGCCTCTGTGGCAGGAGACCCTGCTCAAGGCGCGGTTGCAGTGGCCGGTGGCGGCGTGCCAGTCACAGTGAGCCTTGGCAGATAGATAAACGAGAGAGGGGAGCCAGTGGCTCCCCTCTCTGTTGCTGGTATATATGGCCCAAGAGTTACTTCTGCCGACCGGCAAAGACCACCACCACCTTGTCATCCCCCTTCTCCCGCACGAAGGCGTAGGGGGCATCCGAGAGTTTCTGGTGGCTGCCTGCCGCAATGGCCGGATGGGCAGCGCGGAACTGGCCCAGTTGCTGCCAGTGCTTGACCAGCTCAGCCTTGTCGCCGCTGGTCAGCTCCTGCCAGTTCATATCCGAGCGCAAGGCCTGATCGAACACCCCGCCATCCTTGGCCAGCCCGCGGCCGGACTCGTCGCCGTAGTAGATCTGGATGCCACCCGGCAGCAGCATAAAGCTGTTGGCGACCCGGCGCTGTAGCGGCACATCCTGATAGTCGCCAAAGAACAACTTGGTGTCGTGGGAGCTGATGTAGCTCAGCACGTTGAACTCGGGATCCTGATTGATGCGACTGGCGTAGCTGGCATAGGTGGGCTCGGCGCTGGCCATGCACTGGGCCTGTGACAGTGCGAACTCGCGCTGATAGTCGAAGTTGATCAGGGAGTCGAAACCGTTCTGATACCAGAAATCCTTGGCCACCCCGTGATCCCACACCTCACCCACCATGTAGAAGGGCAGATCGTCGAGGGCCTTGCCCGGGTTGGCAGTCTTCCACTCCTTGAGCGCAGCGGTGCCCGCCTGCTTGAGCTTGGCCCACACCTCGGGCTCCAGATGCTTGACGGTGTCGGCGCGGAAGCCGTCGATGCCAAAGCGGCGCACCCAGTCGGTGTGCCAGGCTATCAGGTAGTCGCTCACGGTGGCGTTGGGCAGCGCCTTGGCTTTGGTATCTTTTTTCGCCGCCAGCAACGGCGGCAGCCCTACCGGTTTGGCCGATTCGGTCAGAAAGTCCGGCAGCCCCGCCACCGAACCGGTCACATCGTCGGTGCCGGGCTGTGGGTAGCCGGGCAGACCGGCGCGCACCCAGTCACCGCTCCACCACTTGTTCCACGCGGGTGATTGATAGTCGATGAACTGGTTGTAACCATGCCAGTTGAGGCCACCGCTCGGACGCCACTGGTTCCAGACGGTCGGCAGTTTGCTGCTGTTCTGAGTTAGCTCGGTGAGCCCCAAATCCTGCAAGTCGGCGAGGGTGGCGTAACCGGCGTGGTTCATCACCACGTCGAGGATGATCCGCATGCCGCGCTTGTGGGCCTCATCCACCAGGGTTTTCAGACTCTCTTCATCGCCGTAGTTGGGGTCAATCTTGGTGAAGTCGAGCGCCCAGTAGCCGTGGTAGGCGTAGAAGGGGAAGTTGCCCTGCTCGCCACCGCCAATAAAGCCGTGCACCTGCTCCACCATGGGGGTGATCCAGATGGCGTTCATGCCGAGGCTCTTGATGTAGTCGAGCTTCTCGGTCAGTCCCTTGAAGTCACCGCCATGCCAGGTGGCCACCTCATCCTGTCCATCCTTCTGGCGGCCGAAGCTGTGGTCGTTGGCGGGGTCACCATTGTGGAAGCGATCGGTCAGCAGAAAATAGACGCTCGCCTGATCCCAGCTGAACGGTGCTGGCTTGGCTGCCTTGACCGGCTCGAGCAGCAGCAGGCCGCCGCTCTCTTTACTCGGGGTCAGGGTCAGCTTGCCCTGTTTGACCACCGCCTCCTGTTTCGAGTAGGCATCCCTCAGTCGGGTGTCGTCGGGCCAGACCCCTTTCAGCGACACCGTGACCGGGCCGCCATCCCAGCTGATGCAGGGCTCTTGTGGTGGTTGGCGCTTGAACTCGCTCTTCTTGGTCGCCCGCAGCACCTTGAGGCTGGGGGTATCCGGGTTGAAGGTGAACTGATATTCCCCGGCCAGCATCACCCGCAAGGTAAAGCTCTGATCCTTGCTGCATTTGTCCATGGGCTGTGCGGTGCCGAAGGGAAGCGGCTTGCTCTCGCTCGGGCCAAAGCTGGTGCCGCAACTGTTGCCTGCGTCACTGATGCGGATCTGGTGGCTCCCCTTGGCAAGGGGATGGGTCAGCTCCACCGTGCCCTTGTCCAGCGAAATCGGGGTCGCCACCGGCTGACCATCCACATAGAGGTGAACCTCGGAAGCGGCCATCGCCTGTGGGGTGAACAGAGGGGCGGCCATCAGGGCGAGCAAGAGGGGGGATAAGTTTTGAGCACGACGCATAAGCCATTCCTTGAGCAGGGCAGTTCGGACAAGGGCCCATTCTAGGAGCAGCAAAGCGCGCCTTGGATCGGCAAAATGCCAATTTGTGACATCAGTTCAAATGGTTACGTTTTCAAGCCGAGGAAAGTGTGACGGAGAGGAGATGGGAGGCTCTGTTGATAAAAATAGCGGCCATAAAAAAATGCCGGTCAGGTGACCGGCATTTGGTGTGTCAGGCATTTTCGTCACATCAGACGGTGAAGAACTTGAAGTTGACGAAGGCCACCGCGATGAAGGAGGCCACCATGCCGCTGATGCAGAGCACTGCAGGGCGGATAGCGGGCCAGCGATGGGTCAGCAGAATGATGGCCAGCAGGGTCGGATAGAGCCCGAACATGTAGCGTGGCATGGCGTTGAGGCCGGTCATCAGCGGAATGGTGCAGCAGATGAACATCAGGGTCGCTTCGGCCCAGCGTTTCTGGCTGAACAGGTAGCCGTTCAGACACCAGCCGAAAATCACCATGATGGAGAGATAAGCCTTGCGGCCGCCCAGCTCGAAACCGCTCAGCCACCAGTCCAGCGGGCTGTCCATGTAGCGACCCCATGCCACCTGAATGTGCTTGAAGGCGAAGGCATCGCCGGTCAGGTGATAGAGGTAGACCATGTAGGCAAACAGGCCAAAGGGGATCATCCAGAGGGTGAAGACCACCTTGAAAGCGCGCTCGGTGAAGCGGAAAAATTCCCGCCAGCCGTAGGCCTGCAGCGCCAGGATCAGCACCGGGAAGACCATCATCACCCCCAGGTTGCGGGTGGCGGAGATACAGACCCCCAGCACGGCCACCATCAGCCACTGCTCTCGATAGGCGAACAGGAACATCCCCAGCATCAGCGCCATAAAGGTCGACTCGGTATAACCGGAGACGAAGTAGGCCGAGAAGGGTGAGAAGGCGAGCAGCCAGACACCGAAGCGAGCGGTATCGTCACCCAGTTTAAGCTGACGCAGCACCAGCAGCATCAGCGGCAGGCTGGCGAAGAAGGAGGCGTTGGCCACAATGATGAGGCCGATCAGGCTCTCGACATTGAACAGGTTGGAGATGGCACCGGAGACCATCGGGTAGAGCGGCATAAAGGCCCAGTTGGCCGCATTGCCCTTGCTCAGCCAGCGCGGGTAGAGGTCGTAGCCGTTCTCGATGATGCGCTGGAACCAGACGCAGTCGAATTGACAATAGGCCTGCAGCGGGCCTATGTCGGGGGAGCCATAGAGCTGGACACCGAAGTAGCCCATGCCATACAGCGCCACCCGGCTCAGCATGAAGGCGGCGATGATCATCAGCCAGTCACGACCGCTGATGCGCAGTGACGGGCGATACGGGAGTGCAGCCCCGGTTAACGGGGCGGTATTGGTCATATCATTCATCAGGCAAAAACCCAGACGCGAGAGAGAACGTAAGTGAGGACGGTAACGGTCAGGGTGGCGATGACCACCGGCAGCAGACCGGAGAGCCCCGCAAACAGCAGGCCGCTCAGGATCAGGTTACGCACCGCAAGCGAGAAGAGGGCGACCAGCAGAAACTTGCTGGCGGCTCCCTGCTTCTGGAAGGTGATGTAGCGGTGACCAAAGAAGGAGAACCAGAACGCGATGGCAAAAGCCAACGTGGTAACCAGGTGCTCCGAGATGGTGGGCCAGGTATGAAACAGTGCGATGGAGGTGCCAAGGTCGACGAGGGTAGCCCCCCCGCCGACAAAGCCGAAACGTACCAGCCGCCAGAATTCCTCGCGGGAGATCATTGAGGCGCCTGCTCCTGCTGCTCTTGCGGATTGCTTTCTGTGCTCTGCGGTTTGGCCGCATCCTGCTTGGCATACTGGCCATAGACCCCTTCAATGAGGTAGACCGGGCGCTGTTTCACTTCCACGAACATGCGGCCGATGTACTCGCCGATGATGCCGAGTGACAACAGCTGGATACCGCCGAGGAACAGCACCACGGACATCAGGGAGGCGTAACCGGGCACGTCGATGCCGAAGAAGATTACTTGGGTGATGATTTTCAGGATATAGAGGAAGGCTACCAGCGAGACGCTGACACCCACATAGCTCCAGACCCGCAGCGGCCAGCTGGAGAAGCTGAGCAGGCCGTCGAGGGCGAAGTTCCACAGTTTCCAGTAGTTGAACTTGGTTTCACCGGCGTGACGGGCAGGGCGCTCGTAGGGGACGCCAACGGCACGGAAACCGGCCCAGGCAAACAACCCCTTCATGAAGCGGTTGCGCTCCGGCAGCAGCTTGATCGCCTCTACTACGCGGCGGTCTATCAGGCGGAAGTCACCGGCGTTCTCCGGCAGCTTGGTACTGGTGGAAAGGGCGTTGAAGAAGCGGTAAAAGCCACCGGCAGTCAGACGCTTCATCGGGGTATCGGCGCTACGATCGACGCGGATGCCATAGACGGTGTCATAGTCACCGGTCTGCCACAGTTTCACGAACTCCAGGATCAGGGCGGGGGGATCTTGCAGATCCACGTCCATTGGCACGATGGCATCCCCTTTGGCCTGATGCAGACCGGCGGTCAGGGCTGCCTCTTTACCGAAGTTGCGTGCCAGGTTGACCAGGGTCACGCGGGGGTCACGGGCGATTGCCTGTTCGACTACCTCACGTGTACGGTCACGACTACCGTCGTTGACGAATACAATTTCAAGCTGGTCTTTGAGCGGGGCCAGTTCATTGTCTATCGCGCTGATGAAGGCATCGATGCTCTCCTCCTCGTTATAAACGGGAACAACCAGAGAGAGTCGAAAATCTGGATGCGACATAAGAACGTCCTTATAGGCTGGTTATTTTTATAAAACGCTATCGGGGACCCATATCACTGGGCAACAGTCAAACGCACCGACTGAACATTGATGGGAGTGGGTGCCGAGAGTGCCAGAAAATTGGGGTGCTTGGGATCGGCCGTGAGCGAATCTCCTGGCAGGTTGAGCCGGATTTCATTGATACCCGCTTTGGCCAGTTTCACGGTAGTAGTGAAGTCGTGACCAAGAGCCACTTTCAGTAGCGCACCAGCTTCAGGGCTATTGACGCGGGCATGGACTGTCAACTGTTCCGGTTTTGCTGCTTGTTTGGGTAGCACAAAATAGAGTCCCCCTTTGCCACTTAGCTGGGTGCCTTCGTCACTCGGTTTTTTGGCCCAGCCTTCGCTGGAGAGAAAACGGCTCGGCTTGGTCAGGTTCAGCTCGTTGCCGGGCTGATAGGTCATGCTGGAGTTGTGTTCCCAGAAACGGGTTTTACCCTCCAGATAATAGAGGCGATAGGCCAGGCTCACGTTAGGGTGAGCAGCCAGATAGAGGGTATAAAGATAGAAACCGCTCAGTGCCAGGATGGCGGTCAGAAAACCAAACTTTTTGTACGTCATATCACTCTCTATGCCTGACATAAATTGGTAGGCCGATGTCGCGCATATGCTAATCCAATTGCAAAAAAAGCATAGTGGATCACAAAAAAATATTTGGTCACAAATCAACCCCTCATCAAGGCGTTCACCATTGCACTTTCTTTGTTAATGACAACATTGACGGTAATCAAGGGCTCCATGGTAATGGGAGGATTTTATCTGGTAAAAAGAGGTTTTCTGTAATTTGCTGCGTCATATTCTTACAGATGCTGCCCGTGATGCGGCCTCTATCGCCATTTTTCAGGGGAGGAATTATGATGATTCATCTTTTCGTCAAGGATGACCCATGAAGTGGATGTTCCAGGCGTGCTTGTTCTTTGGCTGGATTTCATCTCTCTCAGCCTCCACTCTCTGTCCTGCACCTATCAAGGCCGGTTTTGATAACTGGCCACCCTATCACTATCACGATAAAAGCTACCCTGCTCAGGTGCGTGGCTATGCCGCCGAGGTGCTCACTGCGGTTTTGACCAGAATGGGCTGCGAGATCGAGTTTAGGGAGTTGCCATGGAAGCGCATACTTCAGGAGGTTAAGTTAGGCGAGGTCGATATGGCGATGGAGGCAAACATCAACGATGAGCGCACCCGTTATGCGTGGTTTTCAGATGCCTACAATCCGGGTCGCACACTGTTGTGGGTTCGCAAGGGCAGCCATTACCCCGAGCAGGATCTGGCTAGCTGGCTCGCCAAAGGCTACGCCCTCGGCGTGACCAAAGAGTATTTTTATGGTGATGAAGTGATGGCTCTGCTCGGCCGCTATGCCGGCCAGGTGAGTGCGGTGAGCGACAAACAGAATTACGAGAAGCTGGCCCGTGGGCGCATCGACGGCTTCCTCGGTGACATGCTGGCGACGCCCAGTGGGTTGAGCAAGGAGGGAATGAGCAGTCAGTTCTCATATCATCCTATGGTCGTGTATGAATCTCCGGGCTTTTTCATGATGAGCAAGCGCACCATCTCTCCGCAATTCTTGCAGCGTTTCAACCAGGTTTTGGCAGAATTCCAGCGCAGCGACGAATATGACATTATCTTGCGACGCTATGCGCCAGGAAACTAGCAAACTGTTAGCCATTCACGCATCATGAGCGGCCTGATGGTCGTGTTTGACTACGTGCATCAATCGTTTTGAGGTATCCATGGGGATGAAGTATTGGGTGGCCCTTGCCAATCTGCTCTGGTTTGGCTGTTTGCCTGCCGGATTAGTGCACGCGGCAGAGGCTCAAGTCGTTGTGGCGGTGACTGAAACCCGTCATGACTGGTATCAGGGCAGTCAGGCCGAACAGGCCCGTGTCGAGCTGGAACAGCAGTTGCAAGAAGCTGTGCTGGCCCAGCTGCACCCCGATTTTTTCACACTTTGGAAGCGCCTGCAGGCTACGCCGGCAGCGCAGCGCAGTGCTATCTATGACGAGGTCTTTACCAAGCTAGCCCGTTTTCAGCACGCCTGGCGAGGGATGGATCTGGTCTCTCGCGAGCAGATGAAGACCCTCAAGCTTGATTTGAAGCGCCCTGTGGTGACCAAACCCAGCGATGATGATCTGCTCACCCAGGTGAAATCCCTGCGCCCCCAGGTGGCGGAGTACGAGGCGGTGCGGGCAAAAGTGCACAAACTGCTGGCGATGCCGATGGCCAGCAAGTGGCCGACCCTCGATATGCCGACCCTGCGTGCCGGAGAGAGCTCCGCCGAGCTCGGTCAGATCCGCGCCATGCTCAACGAGCTGGGCGACAGTGCTCCGAGCCATGGTGATCAGATTTACGATGGTGATACCGAGCAGGCCATCAAACAGTTCCAGCGTCGTCATGGGCTCACCGCGGACGGTATCATCGGCCGTCAGACCCGCTCCTGGCTCAATACCGGCCCGCAAGTGCGTGCCAGCTTGCTGTTGCGCAACCTGTGGCGTCGTGATCTTGTGGATCAGCTGAGCAAGCCACGCTATGTGCTGGTCAATATTCCCGACTATCGGCTCAGCGTGGTGGAGTCCGGCAACGAGGTATTCACCAGCCGGGTTATTGTCGGCAAGGAGCAGCGGGCCACCCCCATTCTGGCCAGCGAAATTCGCTCCATCGTGCTCAACCCCTCCTGGCATGTGCCGCGCTCCATCCTGAGCAAGGACATCCTGCCCAAGTTGGGGCGCGATCCCGCCTATCTGAGTCGCGAGCAGTTCGAGGTGATCGACAGCGAGGGCAACCCGGTGCAGTTCACCGAAGAGGGGTGGCATCAGGCGCTGGCCGCCGGTTTCCCCTATCGCCTGCGGCAAAAGCCGGGTGATCACAATGCCCTGGGACGCTACAAGTTCTACCTGCCCAACAATGACGCTATCTATCTGCACTCCACCCCGCGCAAGGCGCTGTTCGAGCAGGGGGCACGCGCCTTCAGTTCGGGCTGCATCCGGGTGGAACATGCGGACGATCTGGCCGAGCTGTTGCTGGCAGATTCCCGCTATCAGCCGGACAAGGTGGCCAATATCCTCAAGGAGAGCCAGACCAAATGGTTGCCGCTCACCACGCCGATCCCGGTCTTTACCGTCTATTGGAGCAGCTGGATCGACGAAAATGGTCGCCAGCAACTGCGCAACGACATCTACGGATTTGATCGGGTCAGCTTCCAGAGCCGCCTGCTGTGATCCCTGCCACAGAGTGAAAAGCCCGGCCTGTGCCGGGCTTTTCTATGGGCGATTGAGGTTTGACAGCTCCCACTGCCGGAGGGTAGTTTCAAGCGCCTGTATCACATTCAATCAGTGATCTTATTCAACTATTTTTCGCTTGAATCTGCGATGGACGAACCCCTTATGCTGGAACAAGAGATAAGTCGACGTCGCCTGTTGCTGGGAGCCGGTTGCCTGCTGGGCAGCTCGCTGATCTCCTTCCCTGCACTGGCCAGCCGCAGTACCACCGGGCGTGAACTCAGTTTCTTCAATCTCAATACCGGCGAGCGGGTGCGCGCCAGCTATTGGGAAAATGGCCACTATCTGAGCGACGGGTTGGCCGAGCTCAATCACATTTTCCGCGATTACCGGCGCAACGAAGTGTTCAACATCGACAAGAAGCTGTTTGATCAGCTGTTCCTGTTGCAGCACAAGCTGGGTCGGCGCAGCGAAATCCAGCTGATCTCCGGTTATCGGGCACCGGCCACCAATCGCCAGAAGCGTCACAAGAGCCGCGGCGTGGCCAAGCACAGTTACCACACCCTGGGGCAGGCGGTGGATGTGCGGATCCCCGGCGTTCAGCTGGCCCATCTGCGCAAGGCGGCCCTCAATCTCAAGGTGGGTGGGGTCGGCTACTATCCCCGTGACAACTTCGTTCACCTCGATACCGGCCCGGTTCGCAGCTGGTAAAGGGGTTGGCAAGCTGCCAAGCTCTTCCCACCAGTGAGGAGATAGCGATGAAAAAGATAGTGATTGGCGGCCTGATCGCCCTGTCGTTGACCGGTTGCAGCAAGCTCAACCGTGAAAATTATGACCAGTTGAAGATGGGGATGAGTTACGCCGAGGCCAGCACCATTCTGGGCAAGGCGGAGCGTTGTGATGATGCCTTGGGCACCACCAGCTGCCTTTGGGGCGGGGAAGGGAAGAACATCAAGATCCGCTTTATCGCCGACAAGGCGACCTTCTTCAGCTCGGAAGGGATTAACTGAGTCGCAGAACGTCCATGAAAAAAGCGCCACTCGGGCGCTTTTTTGTTGCTCGCAATCCAACCCCCCTCGCCAGAAGCTGGCGTACTCAGTGGGTGGCGTATTGATAGTTGAAGGTGGGCAGTCCCCACTTGAAGCGAACCGCCAGCAGCCGAAGTACAAAGCCAATTCCGATAGAACCGAACGCCGCCCAGTTGGTCGGCAAGCCCTGATCCAGCGCCAGACAGTAAAGCGCTGCGGTGATCAGCGAAATGGCTGCATAGAGCTCGCGACGAAACACCAGCGGAATGCGTTGGCAGAGCAGATCCCGCAGCACCCCGCCAAAGACCCCGGTCACCACCGCCATGATGCAGGCAATACCGGCGCCGTGGCCCATATCCAGCGCTCGGGCCGCACCGAAGATGGAGAAGACCACCAGCCCCAGGGCATCGAGGGCCATGAACAGCTTGCCGAGATAGCGCATCAGGGGGGCGGAGACCACACCCGCCATCGCGGCTGCGGCAACCAGCAGCACATATTCCGGATGTTCAATCCAGAGCAGCGGATAGTGGCCGAGCAGCACATCGCGGATGGTGCCACCACCGATGGCCGTCGCCGAGGCGATGATCACCACACCAAACAGATCCATCCGTCGCCGACCCGCGGCCAGCGCGCCGGTCATCCCTTCGGCCACCAGGCCCACCAAGAAGAGTGCATGTAACATGAGATATCCCAGGGAACGAGAAAGGCCAGAATCCTACCAACTCGTGTCATATGGGACAAGCTATCGAATGCATGCATTAATTTAATTCATGCTAAATGCAAAAAAAGCACCGTTTCGGGTGCCTTTTTCTAATCAATGTTCAAGGGTTAGCGCCCCAACTGCTCCTTGCGGTAGTGATCGACCCACATGGCGGTGGCGCCACAGATGGCGACTGGCATCACAAAGAGGTTCACCACCGGAATGGCGGAGAAGAGGGTCACCAAAGCGCCAAAGCTCAGGCACTTGCCGCGGCGCTGCTTCAAGGCATCGCGCATGGTGATGAAGCCGATCTTGTGGTTGTCGAACGGATAATCCACATACTGGATCGCCATCATCCAGGCGCTGAACAGGAACCAGAGCACCGGCGCCAGGGTCTGGCCAACCACAGGGATCAGAAACAGGATCAGGCAGCCGATGGCCTTGGGCAGGTAATACTTCAGCTTGGTCCATTCGCGGCCGAAGGTGCGTGGCACATCTTTGACGATATCCAGCATGCCGCTGTCATTGGCGGGCTGGCCGGTGAGGATCTGCTCCACCTTCTCCGCCAGCAGGCCGTTGAAGGGGGCGGCTACCCAGTTGGCAACCGAGCTGAAGATAAAGGAGAAGACCACCAGGATGGTGATGAGGGCGATGGGCCACAGCAGATAGTCCAGCCAGTCGAGCCAGGCGGGGATCTGCTGATGGAGCCAGGCGAACAGGTCGTCCAGTTGCAGTAGCAGGGCATAGAAGGCCCCGGCAAACAGCACGAAGTTGACCAGCAGGGGGATCAGCACAAAAGTGCGGATGCCTGGTTGGCGAATAAGGGAAAAACCGCGCAGAAAGTAATCTGCACCGCTGATTGAATCTTTGACCATATGGGGTGATTGGCTCATGTGAGCTCCATCTATGCATGGGAGAACTGCCAGCATATTACAAACAAGCCTTTGATTTGGTAAAGTCGCCGACTATTCCTTATTTCGTGCCGTGGCGACCAAAAATCGGGCATTGAATGGGGATGATGCCTGCATATTACAAACAAAGCCGGGTCTGGATTTGGTAAAGTCACCTGCCCGCATCCTCTTTATTTAGCCACTGATACAGGTCGCCATGCGTCTGAAACTGATCAAACTCGCCGGCTTCAAGTCGTTCGTCGAGCCGACCCGCATCGAACTGTCGGCAGACATGACCGCCGTGGTGGGCCCCAATGGCTGTGGCAAATCCAACGTCATCGACGCGGTGCGCTGGGTGTTGGGGGAGAGCTCCGCCCGTCATCTGCGCGGCGAGAACATGACCGATGTCATCTTCAACGGCTCTATCAATCGCAGTGCGCACGGGCGCGCCTCGGTCGAGCTGGTGTTCGACAATCCCCACAACCGGGTGCCCGGCGAGTTCGGCCGCTTTACCGAGATCTCGGTGCGCCGCGAAGTGCTGCGCGACGGCTCCAACCACTATCAGATCAACGGCCAGAAGTGCCGCCGCAAGGATGTGACCGACCTCTTCCTCGGCACCGGTCTTGGCCCCCGCAGCTACGCCATTATCGAGCAGGGCACTGTCAGCCGACTGGTGGAGTCGCGCCCGGCCGATCTCAAGCTCTTTATGGAAGAGGCCGCCGGGGTCTCCCGTTACAAGGAGCGGCGCCGCGAGACCGAGCAGCGCATTCGCCACACTCAGGAGAACCTAGAGCGCCTCGGCGATATTCGCGGCGAGCTGGGTTCGCGCCTTGAGCACCTCAAAGCCCAGGCCGAAACCGCCGAACGCTACAAACAGCTCAAGAGTCGTTCGCGCGCCGCTCGCGCCGAGCTGATTGGCTCCGAGTTGTGGGCGCTGGAGACGCGCCTTGGCGAGGCCAAAACCGAACTGGCACATGCCGAGCAGGCGCTGGCGGCGCTCGATGCCAAGCGTACCGCCGATGAGGGGCGCCACGTCACCCTGTCGGTCGCCAGACAAGAGGCGCAAGCCGAGCAGGCGAGCCGTCAGCAACAGATTTTTCTCGGCGGGCAGGCCATCGCCCGTCTCGAACAGCAGCAACTGCACCAGAGTGAACTGGGGCGCGACTGGCAGGCCCGTGCAGAGGCGCTGGGCGAGCGGATTGCCACCCGCAAGGCGCAGCTGGCCAGCCAGCAGGATCAACTGACCGAAGGGGTATTGCGCGCTGAGCAGGAGAGCGCCCGGCTGGAGCAGTGTGAGCAGTTGCTTACCGAGCAGCAGGAGGCTCGCCAGCACGCCAGCGAGCAACTGGAACAAGCCCGCTTGCGCCAGCAGCAGTGGCAGCAACAGTTGGCCGGGGTGCAGGGGCAACTCAATCAGACCCGTACCCGGTTGGGTGGTTTGCAGGAGCTGCAAGCCAAGACCCGGCTGGCGCGCCTCAAGCTGGAAGATGAACGCGCTGGCCCCCTCGGCGCAGAGGCCGACGATCTGCAACCGGCCCTCGATGCCCTGAGTGGTGAGCTGGAGCTGACGCGGGCGGCCAATGACGAGCTGACCGAGCAGCTGGCGCAGGCTGTCCACACCCATGAACAACTCAAGCAGCAGCATGGCCAGCAGTTGAGCCTGCAGCGGGAGTTGGAGGCGCGGCTGGCGACGCTGGCTCAGATCCTCGGCGAACAGATGGAGGGGGTGACTCTGGCCGACCGGTTGCAAGTTGCCCCCGAGTGGGCACAGGCGCTCGATAAGGTGCTGGGTCGCTGGCTCACCGCAACGCCAGCGGACGAGTGCAATCTGGCGCAAGAGGGACTCTGGATTGGCCCGGCACAACCGGCGGTTGCCGGTACGCTGGCGGCGCAACTGGGCGGCAAGCACATTCCCGCCTTCCTCAATGCCATCTGGCTGGTGGAGAGCCGGGAGGCCGCATTGGCCCGCCAGCCAAGCCTTGCGGCCGGTGAGTCGGTACTGACTCCTGCTGGCGACTGGCTGGGGCCAAACTGGGCCGATCTGGGGCTGGGCGCGGCGCTCGGCACCATGGCGCTGCTCGGTGAGCGTGAGCGGTTGCACACCGAGCTGGAGAAGGTTGCCGTGGGGCAGGCACAGCTGAGCGAGCAACTTGTGGCTGCCGATGCCCGGCGTGCCCAGCTTGCCAGTGCGCATGAGTTGTCGCAGCGAACCTTGCGCGAGCAAGAGCAGAAATGGCAACAACTGCGCGAAGCCTGGAGCCTGCAACAGGGTCAGCGGCAGGAGCGGTTGCAGCGGCTCGGTCAGCTCGGCGAAGAGCTGATCCGGCTTGATCAGGAGCAGGCCGAAGAGGCAGAGCGACTGGCCAGCGCCCGTGAACAACTGGAACTCGATGAGGCGCGCCTTGCCGAGTTGCAGGAGCAGGGGGAGCCGCTGACACAAGGGTTGCAGGTCGCGCAGGAGCAGCTGACCCGCTGCGAGCGGGCGGTCGATGAGGCGCGAGTGCGCCGCGAGCAGCAACAAGCGGCCTGCCAGCGTTTGCAACTGGAGTTGGGCAATCTGCGCCAACTCATTACCCTGGGTGAAGAGGAGCTGGCGAGGCTCGGGCTGGAGCTGGCCGGGCTGAAAGGGCCGGATAGCGAGGCAGTGCCGGATCTGGCGCCCCTGCTGGCCGAGCAGCGCAATCTGGAGGCGCAGCAGCTCGCCTGCCATCAACGGCTTGCGGAGCTGGAGCGCCAGCTGACCGAGCTGGAACAGGCCAGAAGAGCCGATCACAAGCAGCTTGTTACCTTGCAAGAGAAGCTGGCAACCCTGCGCCTTGAGCGTGAACGCAGCCTCACCCGTCGACAGGGGCTGCACGAGCAGTTCGAAGAGCTGGGGGTTCGACTGGTAGATCTCGATCAGGCGGTGCTGATCGCTGCAGATCGCAGCAAGCTGCGGCAGGAGATCCAGACCCTGGAGGCGCAAGTGGAGGCACTCGGCGCCATCAACCTGGCGGCGCTGGAGGAGTACGAAGAGGCGAAAACGCGAGCAACCTATCTTGAAAATCAGTGTCAGGATCTTGAGCAAGCGCTGGAAACCTTGAGCCAAGCCATTAAAAGAATTGATAAAGAGACACAAATACGGTTCCGGGACACTTTCGATAAGGTCAACGAAGATTTAAAATCCCTCTTTCCGAAAGTGTTCGGTGGGGGCAGTGCCTGGCTTGAGCTCACCTCCGATGATCTTTTGGAGGCCGGAGTGAGCATCATGGCGAGACCTCCGGGTAAGAAGAATGCTACCATTGCCCTGCTTTCCGGGGGGGAGAAGGCGTTAACCGCGCTTGCGCTGGTTTTTGCCATCTTCAGACTCAACCCAGCACCTTTTTGTCTGCTGGATGAGGTGGATGCACCGCTCGATGAAGTGAACGTCGGTCGCTTCTGTTCTCTTGTCAAAGAGATGTCGAGCACAGTACAGTTCGTTTACATCAGTCATAATAAGGTCTCCATGGAGATGGCTGAGCAGCTGGTTGGCGTCACGATGCAAGAGCCCGGGGTTTCGCGCATTGTGTCGGTCGATATCGGTGAAGCCGTCGCTTTGGCTGAGCAAAACTAGAAAGAGAAGCAGCTAATGCAGGAATTGCGTTACATCTTGGTTGCCCTGGGCGGTATTGCCATCGCGGCATTGCTCATTCACGGGTTGTGGAGCAACAGAAAGAATCGTCAGGCACCGATCAAAGAGAAACCCCTTGGCCGGATGGAATCCAAATCGCGAAACCGCGATGATGACGCCTTCGACAGCGATGGCATCGGTCAGGTGCGTGTAGTCAGCAGTGGCCGCCGTGCCGAGCCCAAGCTGCGCAGTGAAGAGAGCCTTCAGCCGGAGTTTGGTCGCCGTGCCGCCGTGCCCGCCTTTGACGATGAAGATGATGAGGATGAACTGCCACCGCCCGTCGTGCGCAAGCCTGCTGCCCGTCCGGTTCCGCCGCCTCCTGCCTATGAAGAAGAGGAACCGGGCTTTGATGAGCCGCTGCCTGACGTCATTGCGCAAGAGCCTGCCGCTCCGGTACGCAAACCGGCCCAGGTCAATCGCCGTACCCCGGTCTACCGTTCACGTCCCCAGCGCGAGCCAGTCATGCCTGTTCAGGATGACGAGCCGCTGATCGAGCCTGCTTATGCCACAGCGCCCACCTTTGGTGTGCGAAATGAGCCTGTGCGAGCCACTGAACCTGAAGTGAAGGCCCAGCCACGCCATGTGGAACCTGAACCTCTTTACGAAGAGCCCGTCTACGAGGCTCCCGTTGCAGAACCTCGCTCAGCTCCCCAGCCGGTAGAAAAAATCTGGCAGGATGTCTATGTCATCAACCTGATGGGCCGCCCGGGGCATGAGCTGCAAGGGGCGACTCTGCTCTCCTCCCTGATGGCGCTTGGCTTCAAATTTGGCGAGATGGATATCTTCCACCGTCACGAAGATGCCAATGGCAAGGGGGAAGTGCTCTTCTCCATGATCAACATGGTCAAGCCGGGCACCTTTAACCCGTACCGGATGGAGCAGTTCACCACGCCGGGTGTCTCCCTGTTCATGCAGCTGCCGCTGCGCAGCAACGCCGCGTTTGCCTTCGAGGACATGCTGCAGGCCGCCGATCAACTGGCCAGCGATCTCGATGCCATGCTGACCGATATGGAGCGCAGCCCGCTGAGTGACGAGACTATTGCCCGTTACCGGCATGAACTGGCTGCCTACGAGGCCAGCCGCGACTAATACGCCATGCGGGTCGAATAGATAAAAGTGCGGTACCCAGGTACCGCATTTTTGTTTCTACCCCGGGCCGGATTTTCAATCACACTTCGAGACTTTTTCATGAGCGATATTCTCTCCCGCCACCGTCAACTGTGTGAGCTGCTTACCGAATATGGTCATCAGTACTATGTGCTGGATAACCCGACCGTACCGGATGCTGAATATGACCGTCTGATGCGCGAACTGATCGCGCTGGAGGCCGACCACCCCGAGCTGAAAACCCCGGCTTCCCCGAGCGTGCGGGTCGGTGGCCAGCCGCTGACTGCCTTCAGGCAGGTGCGTCACGAGATCCCCATGCTGAGTCTGGACAACGTCTTTAGCAGCGAAGAGCTGCTGGCGTTTGAACAACGGATGAGCGATCGCCTCAAGCGTGAAGTGCGTTTCGAGTTTTGCTGCGAGCCCAAGCTTGATGGCTTGGCGGTGAGCCTGCTCTATGTAAATGGTCAGCTGGTGCAGGCCGCGACCCGGGGCGATGGCGCTACCGGTGAGGAGATCACCGAGAACGTGCGTACCATCAAGGCCATTCCGCTCGCATTGCGGGGCTCTGGTTGGCCCGAGCGGTTGGAAGTGCGTGGCGAAGTCTTTATGCCCAAAGCCGGTTTCGAGGCGATGAACGCCAAGGCACTGGCCGCAGGCGAGAAGGTGTTCGTCAACCCGCGTAACGCCGCCGCCGGCAGCCTGCGTCAGCTCGATTCACGTATCACTGCCAGCCGTCCCCTGAGCTTTTACGCCTACGGCGTCGGTGTCGGCGGCGAGCAACTCGGTGGCTCTCACTTTGGTCGCCTCAATCAGCTCAAAGAGTGGGGGCTGCCGCTTAGTCCCGAGGTGAAACTCAAAGAGGGGGCTGCCGGTTGTCTGGCGTTCCACGACGACATTCTGGCCCGCCGTGGCGAGCTGCCCTATGAGATCGACGGCGTGGTCTACAAGGTGGATGCTATCGCTCTGCAAGAGGAGCTCGGCTTTGTGGCACGCGCGCCGCGCTGGGCGACCGCCCACAAGTTCCCGGCGCAGGAAGAGATGACTCTGCTTGAGAACGTCGAGTTTCAGGTTGGCCGTACCGGCGCCGTGACGCCGGTGGCCAAGCTCAAACCGGTGTTTGTCGGCGGTGTGACTGTCTCCAACGCCACCTTGCACAACGCCGACGAGATAGAGCGCCTTGGCGTCATGGTCGGTGATACCGTGATCGTGCGCCGGGCAGGGGACGTGATCCCTCAGATCGTTGCCGTGGTAGAGGCACAGCGCCCTGTTGATGCGCGCGAAATTCTCTTCCCGACCGAGTGCCCGGTGTGTGGCTCGGCAGTGGAGCGGCTGGAAGGAGAGGCGGTTGCACGCTGCTCCGGTGGCCTGTTCTGCGAGGCGCAGCGCAAGGAGGCGATCAAGCACTTTGCTGCCCGTCGCGCCATGGATGTGGACGGCCTTGGCGACAAGATTGTCGAGCAGCTGGTGGACAAGGGACTGGTGAAGACCCCCGCCGATCTGTTCAGCCTCAATGCCATCCAGCTGGCCGGGCTTGAGCGGATGGGGCAAAAATCGGCCCTCAATCTGGTAGCCGCCATCGATGCGGCGCGCAGCACCACCCTGCCGCGCTTCCTGTTTGCCCTGGGGATCCGTGAAGTGGGGGAGGCGACAGCGCTCAATCTTGCCAACCACTTCCTCACCCTGGATGCTCTGCGCGCGGCTTCGGTGGATCAGCTGCTCGAAGTGGCCGACGTGGGCGATGTGGTGGCCAAGCATGTCTACTACTTCTTGCGTCAGCCCCATAACGTGGAGGTGCTGGAAGCCTTGCTGGCTGCCGGCATCCATTGGCCGGCCATCGAGAAGAAAGAGGCCGCGGAGCAACCCTTTGCCGGCAAAACCTTCGTGCTGACCGG
Source organism: Aeromonas sp. 600774 (assembly GCF_049175075.1). NCBI lineage: Bacteria > Pseudomonadati > Pseudomonadota > Gammaproteobacteria > Aeromonadales > Aeromonadaceae > Aeromonas > Aeromonas sp. 600774. The sequence goes on along the minus strand of NZ_JAAKUJ010000003.1, from coordinate 29,143 downwards.
CACCCTGACCACCTTGTCGCGCAACGATGCCAAGGCGGCACTGCAGGCGCTGGGGGCCAAGGTGGCGGGTTCGGTATCTGCCAAGACCGATGTGCTGGTGGCGGGGGAAGCGGCCGGTTCCAAGCTGGCCAAGGCACAGGAGCTTGGCATTACCATCTGGAGCGAAGAGGAGTTGCAGCAGGCGCTGCAAGGCCAGAGCTGAGTTCGTCTCTCTGATAAAAAAATAACCCGGCATTCGTGCCGGGTTGTTTTTTATTCCCCCGCTATCACCATTTTTTGCGGGGGAGCAGCAAGCGCCTGAGCAATATTTCCCGAGTGCTCAGTTTGCTCAATCAGTATGGCAACACTCTACAAGGCCACCTGATGCATCAAGCCGAAGGGGGGCATCCTCTCTCGCGGCTTATTCCTGTGGCTTGAGGAAGTTGCGATAGAGCATATAAAGGTGGGCCGAGCTCCAGCTGAAGTTGCTGGCCCCCTGCATGGCGCCGGTCTCCGGATTGTAGTTTTCGCGGATGGGGCCGCTGCCCGCCAAGCCCTCTGCGTTGTTGAACAGCTTGTTGACCAGAGCCTCGGCATCGCTGCGATAGCCGTAGTTCTCCAGCCCCTTCACCCCGAAGTAGAACTGATCGAGCCATACCCGGCCGCGCCAGTAAATATTGGGGTCGTAGGCCGGGTTGGTCAGCGCGGCTGTGCCCAGCGGAATCTTTGTGTTGAACTCCTGGGCGTTGAGCATCACCTCGCGCACCCGCGCCGCTTTCTCCTTGTCGGCGACTTCTGCCCAGAGCGGGCTCCACCCTTCCGGGCCACGGCCGCGGGCGGTCAGCAATTTGCCGACGCAGCCGTTGCCGTCAGCAACATCCCCCTGAGCAATCTGACGATCGTAATAGACGCCTGACGCCTCATCGAACATGCAGCTGTTGATGTAACCAGCCAGCTGGGTCGCGCCATCGCGGTAGCGGCTCGCGTCGTCCGGCTTGCCAAGCAGGTCGGCCATGTCTGCCAGAATGCGTTTCTCTTTGGCGAGGAAGGCGTTGAGCTCCACCGACTCCTGATCGATGGAGAAACCGATCAAATCGCCATTGTCCTGATGGTTTTCAAAGAAGGCGACGTTCCAGTCCTGACGTGCCTTGGCCAAATCTCCGCCATAAGTCTTGTCGGCATAGCGTTGCAGCTGGCCCGGTTCGATAAAGCCGAAGCGGGCGGCGTTGTCCATGCCGGACTCCCAACCGGCGCCGTGCTGGGCACCGATATCCATATCGCTGTAACCGCCCACGTTCAACACCTGTTGATAGAGCGGCATTCCGGCGCAGGCATACCAGCCATCCCCCTCACTGGTACAGCTTGAGAGATCCAGCCCAGCGGGAATACCGTTGGAGTACTGCACCTTGAAGGTGATATTGCCGTACTCGTCATTGTGCTCCACATGCTTGGTGGCGCCATATTCGATGATGCCGTTGCGGTTGTTGTCCCGCGCGCGGTACCACCAGTCGTGGTAGGCCTGCAGCTTGGGATACATCTCGGCGATAAAGGCCTTGTCCTTGGTGGCGCTGTAGATTTCCCAGATAGCCCAGGCGGAGAGGGGCGGCTTGGTGTCGCGCTCGTTCCAGTTGCCGCCATCGCCACCGCGATCCGCCAGCTTGTTGTAGAAGACGGCGTCGATCACCATGCCCGCATCTTGCGGTCGCACCGGGTCATCCGGCTGCACCTGATAGTCATACATGGCGCGCACGTTGTTCTTGGCCACCTCAGGGTTGAAGTGCGCCATGGCATAGGCGTGCTTCCAGCTGTCCCAGGCCCAGACGCCGTCGAACCAGCGGGCGGTATTGGAGGGGGTTACCCCGTCGTGGAGGATGGCGCCAGCCGGGGAGCGCCAGTTGCCATTGAGGGTCTCCATCGCCTTGACGGCGATGCGGCGCTCCGACTCGGGGATACCCTGATTGGAGAGACCCTTGGCAAGGTAGTCCTCCCAGCGGCGGATGGAGTCGGCAAAATAGCTGGCCGGGTTGGCCAGCAGGGCTTGACGGCTCTGCTGATAGCGGCTGGCGTCATCTGCGGAGTGGAGATAGCTCTGCAGGGTGTAGATATCCTCGCTCCCCTTGGCGGCCAGGGTAATGCTGGCGTCGCTTTGGTAGCCCAGTGTCTTCTGGTCGAGGGTGGTGCGACTTGGCAGGGTGCGGTCGATTCGATAGCGGGCGCTGCCGCTCTGCATGATGTTCCAGGTGCTGCGCAGTTTACCGAACTGGAATTCGATTCCTTTGTCGCTCTCGCTGATGGTGCGTGTCCAGCCTGGATATTTGCTGGCAATCGTATCCTTGGCATCCCATTGATTGAGCAACTCGCCCTGCCAGTTGAGGTTGAGGGTGAGCGGTGCATCGGTCTGGTTGATGAGTCGGGTGCGGATAAGAGCGGTACGGGCATCGCCATAACGCAGCTCCAGCTCCAGCGTAAAGGGCTCGAACTCGAAGCGTTGTACCAGTGCACCGGGAATGGCGTACACCTCCTGCTTGCGGGCGCTGGTGAGCGGGAACGGGCGCCCGCTCGCATCGCTGAGGGTAAGCTTGTCCAGCTCGCAGGCAAAGAAGAGGCTGTACTCCTCGGAGATGACCATGGGGCCGGTAAAGCCCCCCCACTCCTTGTCGCTGGCAGGCAGCAGGAAACCGTGCCATGCCCCCAGATCGAGCAGTGGGTTGTATTTGAGGTTGGAGTAGCTGTCAAAGTCGCGGAATTGGGTCGGAGTTCCCCGACGGTCGATCACGTCCTTGTACTGGATGGCCTGCTCCGGTTTGGCGACTGTGCTGCTCTCTGTCTGGTTATCGTTGCAGGCGGTCAGTCCGAACAGGGCGGTGCCTAGGGCTATCGAGAGTAAAGTTTTACGAAACATTTCTCGCTCCAATTCCGTTTATGTAGGTTAAAAGGAAGATTTTTTACGCTTATTTTTAGTGAAAAGGTGTTCGGTAGCCATTGTATGGCAAGGGGAAAGGGAGCGCTGGCGCGAGATCACACTCTGAAGAGGCGGCAATGTGAGCGGGATCACCGGGTTACATCAGGTTACATAGAATGGTCTTTAAGTAATATTTTACTTTTCGTTGCTCGCCAATCTGGCAGGGCAGGTGTGCAGGTATTGGTGGGGCGTCAGGCCGAACTCCTGTTTGAAGCGGGCGGCAAAGCGACTGGGGGAGTCATAACCGCAGGCGAGGGCGACCTCCAGCGGGGTCAGGCCCTGTTGCAACAGGTTGAGGGCGTGGCTCATGCGTACCTGAGCCAGCAACTGGCGAAAGCTGCGACCTTCGGCGGCCAGCTTGCGCACCATGGAGGCGCGGCTCATGGAGAAGTGGGGGGCCACCGCCTCCAGGGTGTGGTCGATGCCGGGTTCCACCGCCAGGTAGCGTGCCAACCGCTCTGCGAGGGTCATGGTGCTGGCGGGAAAGAGCAATCCGAGGGCGTTGGCGGCCCGTAGCTCGGCATAGAAGCCGCGCAGCAGTTCGGCCTGGGTTGCTTCGCTCAGTCCCCGTTCGGCCATGGTGCTGATGAGCTCAAAGCAGAAGGCGAGCCCGGGGGTGATCTTGACGGCGGGTTCCTCCAGGTCGGCGTGGGAAGGGGCTGACTCCGCCAGCCACTCCGGCGGTGGTGGGGTCAGCAGCGTGATGGCGTGGGAGCGAAACTTGCCCTGATCAGGTTGATTGACGAAGGTGAGCTGGTGGCCTGCCGGGATCAGCAGCCACCGCTCCCTGTCAAACGACAGACGTCGCTCGCGCCACCACAGTTGTTTGCTCCCCTGGGTGACCCAGATGAGGGTCGGGGCGTAGATGAGCACCCGATGCAGGGGCTGCTGGCGGATCCCGAGATAGTGGCTCTGTTGCAGCAGGGGAGTGCTCATCCGGTTGGCTCCTAGGGGGTGACGAAGGTGGCGGTCAGGGTGGCTTTGCCGAGCGCCATGCTGTTGAGCATGTAGCCTACCATAGCCGGCGGGGTATCAGCCTTCACCTCGAGATCATGGGGCAGGGCCCAGGCGGTGAACTGATAGCGGTGCATGCCGTGACCAGCGGGCGGGCAGGGGCCGCCATAACCCTGGCTGCCAAAGTCGGTGCGGATCTCCAATCCCTGCTTGAGCTTGCCTGAGGCATTGCTGGCCAGTTCGCTCTGGGTGGCAGGCAGGTTAACCACCAGCCAGTGCCACCAACCGCTGCCGGTAGGGGCATCGGGGTCATAGGCGGTGATGGCAACACTCTTGGTGCCTGCCGGCAGATCCTGCCAGCTAAGTTGGGGCGAGTGGTTGTCGCCGCTGCAGCCAAAGCCGTTGAAGCTGAACTGTTTGGCCATCAGCTGGCCTTCGTGAATATCCGTGCTCTTCAGGGTCATGGCAAAGGCTGGCATGGCCGTCAGGCAGAGCAGTGGCAACAGGGCACTCTGTTTGAGCAATTTCATCGGGTGACTCCTCGTGTGGTAACGGGTTCACTTTAGCGAGGGTGGGACAGGATTTTGTTGCAGAACGACTCAAGGTGAGGTCGATTGGTGAGTTAATTGAGCCTTTTGGTGGTTTCATGGCAAGAAGGTAAACGGCAGCCATAAAAAAACCGGCATCAGGGATGCCGGTTTTTTGTTTGACGATAAGAGGTGCGGCTTAGCGCAGGATCATCTCGTCACGGCCCGGGCCGACGGAAACCATCGGAACCGGTACGCCGAGCAGCTCTTCGATACGCAGCACGTACTGCTGGGCAGCGCGCGGCAGCTCTTCGAAGGTGCGGCAACCGGTGATGTCTTCGCTCCAGCTTTCCATCTGCTCGTAAACCGGCTTCAGGGCAGCGGTTTGCGGCCAAATCGGGTTCTCGGTGTGGGCACCTTCGTAAGCCACGCAGATCTTCAGATCCGGCAGACCGGTCAGGCAGTCCAGCTTGGTCAGGGCCACTTCGGTGGCGGCTTGCAGCTCGACACCGTTCTTGGTGGCGACCGCGTCGAAGTAACCGACATCACGGGGACGGCCGGTGGTGGCACCGAACTCGTTGGTGATCTTGCGGAACTCGTCCTGGTTCTCCATGGCGGTCAGCAGAGTGCCGGTACCGACAGAGGAGCTGAATGCCTTGGCCACAGCGATGACGCGCTCCGGGCGCAGACCCGGCAGACCGCCACCGATACCGGCGTAGGCGCCAGATACGTGGGAGGAGGTCACCCAGGGGTATTCGCCGTAGATCAGGTCACGGCCAGCGCCCAGCTGGGCTTCGAACAGCAGAGTCTTGCCTTCGGCCTGCAGCGCTTTGAGCGGCATGCTGACGTTGCACACTGCGTCGATCCAGGGGGCAGAGACTTCCAGCAGCCAGTCGGCCATCTCCTGGGCAGTCTGGGTGAATTCGAAGGAGGGGTAGATAGCCTTCATCTGCGGCAGTTTCCAGTCCAGCATGAACTGGATGCGCTCGACCAGTACGTCCGGCTGTTTCAGCCAGCCGACCAGGATCGCTTTTTTCATCACGCGATCGCCGTAGGCAGGGGCGATGCCCTGACGGGTGGAGCCATAGGCGCCGTCACCCAGACGTTGCTCTTCCAGGGTATCTTCCAGTGCGTGCAGCGGCAGGCAGAGGGTTGCGCGGTCAGAGATGGCCAGCTTCGGAGTCACGCCGGAGGCTTTGACTTCCTCGAGCTCGACGGTCAGTTTCTCGGGGCTGATAACCATGCCCGGGCCGAGGACAACCAGGCAATCCGGGTTGAATACGCCACTCGGAACCTGGTGCAGCTTGAAGGTGCCAAGGTCGTTGACCACGGTGTGGCCAGCGTTGTTGCCGCCCTGGAAGCGAATGCTGGCGCCAGCTTGACCTGCCAGATAATCCACGATGCGGCCTTTGCCTTCATCACCCCAGTTAGCACCTACGACTACGATAGACGACATGACTCTTTCTCCTAAGACGTTAGGCGTCCATCCTAGGAGCCTGATGCGGATTAGAAAAATTAATTATCTTTATAATTCCGATAAGAGAACCATATAATTATGGCCAATTAAGCGGCAAACCGTCCGATTTTGCCTGGCAAGCCCCGCACCTCGCGGGTTGAGGGACTCTTATGCTGGATATTCACTGGCTGCAAACCTTTGTCACCCTGGCCCGATTGCAACATTTTGGCCAGACCGCCACCGAGCTGCACATGACCCAGCCCAATGTCAGCCTGCATATCAAGCGGCTGGAGCAGGCGACCCGGGTGCGGCTGATCGAGCGCAGTCCGTTTCGCCTGACGCAGGCGGGGGAGCGGCTGCTGCAAAGCGCCGAGCGCACCATCGCCGAGTTGCAGCTCTGCCAGTCCGATCTCAATGCCCTCAACCAGCTGAGTCAGGGGACGCTGGCTATCGCCGCCAGCGACATCATCTCCCGGCTGTTGCTGATCCAGCCGTTCCAGCGCTTCAAGCGGGAGTTCCCCGGCATCGACCTCACCCTGTTCAACACCACTTCGGATCAGGCGGCCGAGCTGGTCAAGGCGGGCAAGGCGGATCTGGGCTTCGTGATGGCGCAAAAGCGCAGCGAGCCGCTCTTCTATACCGAACTGCAACAGGTGACCTGGTGCGCGCTGGGCCACGGCCTTGCCCGCTGGCAGGCGCGGGCGGTGGCGGGAGAGAGCGACCCCCTCGACGAGCCGACCCTGATCCTGCTCGGTCACGACACCCGCACCCGGGCGCTGATCGACCCGTCCCTGCCGCTGTTGGCGTTACCCCCTTGCCGCATCATGGAGGTGGGCAGCGTCGACGCCCAGCTCGATTGGGCCGAGGCGGGCTTTGGTGTCGCCATCGTGCCGGACTTCTCCCTGCATCCGCGCCTCAACCTCACCGCGCCGGTCACCAGCCTCGGCGACTTTCCCGGTACCAGTCTGGGCTACGTGGTGCGCCAGAATCAGGTGTTATCGCGGGCCATCAAGCAGTTGCTGCACTGGGTGGAGGAGGAGATCCAGAAGCCCAACCCCTATCTGACCCGGGTGATGGAGCCGTAGCGGTACGGCAAGGTGAACAAGCCAATCGACTTCGCCACTATCGAACGCATATCAACTATCAGGGCAGCCGAAGCTGCCCTGATGCATTTGTGGGAGCTGGCCACTCAGTGCTGCGGCGGTGTGGCTGCACTGGTGGCAGGGGCGGGAGGCGTGTCGGTTTTATCCTGCGGTGGGGTTTCGTCAGCAACTGCGCTGCTGGCAGGATGGTTTGCCTGTTCTTGCTGCGCAGTGGCCGCAGAGGCGCTCTGTGGCAACTGAGTCGACACTGCAGCCGATGGTGATGGAACCGTTGACGCTGCGGCAGAGGGAGCCACTCTTTCCCCCTCGGTGGTCGGCGTAGCAGTGAGCTCGGAGGTGACCTCAAGTGCCTCTTCGGGCAAGGGATTAACCTCTGTGGCTTCTGTTGCCACTGCGGCACTGCTGGTGGCGGTCGCGTCAGAGAGCGCTTCAAGGGGAGCAGTCGTCCCGTCGGCGGCACTCACCTGCTCTGTCGTGGGCACCGCTTCCGAGGTCGATGGTGCTGGTGTTAACGGCTCCGGTGTCAGCTGTTCCGCTGTTAACTGCTCGGGAGTCAGTGACAAGGGAGCTGGCGGTTGATCCGACATCCCAGCATGGAGGGGCAGCTCGGTCTGCGCCTGCAACTGCTCGGGGGTCACCTTGCTCAGGGCAGGATGCAGCCGACTGAACTGTTTGACCCGGGCCAGCAGGGTATCGCGCACGGTACGGACGATGGGGTCCGGCAGGCTGGCCAGCGCCACCAGTTCGGCACTCATCCCGATGTTGTTGATGGCAGTAGTCTGTCCCGGATAGAGGTTGGCGGCAATACGGCTGCGCTGGTAGTAGGGGTGTTGTTTGAGCAGCCTGTCGATCTGCTCCCCTTCGATGGGGATAAGGCGCACCTTGCAGCGGCTGATCAGGTCGCCGACCGCCAGACTGGGGTGACCGGCTACCACAAAAGCGGCATCCAGCGAGCCATCGCACAGCCCTTCCAGCGGTTCGCTGTCCGACTTGATTTGATAGGCAGCAAACTGCCCGGGTTGCCATCCCATGGCTGCCATCAGGGCCTGGCTGGTGATCTGTTCACCGGCGCCCTTGTTGCCCGGATAGACCCGCTTCCCTTCGATATCTGCCAAGGTGGTGATGCCGCTATTGGGGGCGGCCAGCAGGGTCAGCGACTCCTGATAGAGGCGAAACAGGCTGCGCAGCTCATTGTTGGCCCCCTGCCCGCTGAAGGGGCCGGTGCCGTGCAGGGCGTGGTGCAACACATCGGACTGCACCAGCGCCAGCTGTACGTCCCCCTTGTCGAGTGCCTTGAGGTTGGCCATCGAGCCACGGGTGCTCTGCACGGTGCAGCTGTCCCCATGCAGGGCATGGCCGGCATTGAGCACCCGACAGATGGCGCCACCGGTCGGGTAGTAGACCCCATTGAGCGGGCCCGTTCCGATAGTCAGCGCCTGGCTGCCAAAGGGGAGCAGCGCAGAGAGTGCACAGAGGGGGAGCAGAAGGTGATGCAAGATCCGTAGAGACATAATTGACCGTTGACTGAGTTGACCGCTGGCTGATGACACAGGGAAAAAGGGATGGGGCTTGCCCATCCCGTTGCTGGCTGATCAGGGCTTGCTGTGGTTGAGGATTGCCCGCTCCATCCGCGCCAGCGCGTCGGTCAGCCGTGCCCTGGTGCAGCCGAAGTTGAGCCGCACGAACTGGCCGTCGCCAAACTGGGCGCCGGGGGAGAGACCAACGCCGGCCTGCTCGAAGAAGGCGATGGGATCGGCAAGGCCAAGGGCGCCCACATCGATCCAGGCCAGATACGTCGCCTGATGGTTGGCCAGCTTGACGCCGGGCCAGCGGGCAACCGCCTGCTGGATCAGGGCCAGATTGGCCGCCAGATAGTCGAGTTGCTCGGTCAGCCACTGTTCGCCACCCTCATAGGCCGCTTCGGCGGCGACAAAGCCCAGCAGATTGACGTCGGCGCTGATGCCGCGCATCGCCTGCTGTAGCCTGAAGCGCAGACGGGCGTTGGGGATAATAGCGAAGGAGCAGCAGAGACCGGCGATATTGAAGGTCTTGCTCGGGGCCATCATCACCGCACAGCGCTCGGCCGCTTGCGCACTGATGGCGCCGTAGGGAATGTGGCGGGCGTTTTTATCCAGCAGCAGATCGCAGTGGATTTCATCGGAACAGATCACCAGATTGTGGCGCGCAGCAATGGCATCGATGGCCAGCAGCTCGTCACGGGTGAAGATGGTGCCGCCCGGGTTGTGGGGGTTGCAGAGCAGCAGCAGATCTGCGGCGGGGGCCTGACGCTCCAGCTCTGCCAGATCCAGCACCCAGCGACCCGCCTCTTCAACCATCGGCACGGTGAGCAGGGGACGATCATTGAAGCCCGGCGCCTGCAGGAAGGGGTAGTAGACCGGCTTGGGGGTGATGATGCCGCGGCCATGCTGGCTCCACGCCTTGCAGGCAAGGTTGAGCCCCGGCACCACGCCGGGCAGGAATACCAGCCATTCGGGCTCGATGGCCCAGCCATAGCGGGTCGCCATCCGTTCGATAATGAGTTCGATCAGGCGCGGCGAGGGGCGTGAATAGCCGAAAATGCCGTGGGCGACCCGTTTGGTCAACGCCTCAATCACGGACGGGGGGGAGACAAAGTCGGTATCGGCAACCCACATGGGCAGCACATCCTGACCCTTGTACTTGTCCCATTTCAGGCTCATGGTGCCACTGCGGTCTACTTCCTGATCAAAATCAAACATGCGAACTCCTTGTGCTGGCAGGATGGGCTTTCACTCTACGGGGTCGCGGCCTCCCTCGCAAGGCGCACACCTGCTTATGCCATCCTTGAGCCCGCTCTTGATAGTGACATAAGATAGGCGCCGAATTTTCATACGGCTGCCGCCCGTTAGCCCGTATCGTCCTTCCAATCAGTGGTAACCCTATGAGCTTGTCGATAGCGGCGGTCAAACGCCCGGACCCCGTCTCTCTTTCGTTTCTTGCCGTGACCTTTATGACCGGCGTCGCGGTGGCACTGCAGGTGCCTACCTTAAGTCTGTTTCTGGCCGAAGAGGTGCAGGTGCGCCCCTTTCTGGTAGGGCTCTTCTATACCATCAATGCGGTAGTGGGCATACTGGTCAGCCAGTTGTTGGGCCACCGCTCCGACAACAAGGGGGATCGCAAGCGACTGATCCTGCGCTGCTGTTTTGCCGGGGTGGCGCTCTCCTTGCTGTTTGCCTGGAACCGCAACTACTGGCTGTTGGCGAGTCTGGGGGTGATGCTGGCGGCGCTGGCGGCCACGGCCAGTCCCCAGCTGTTTGCGCTGGCGCGGGAGTACTCCGACAGCCGCAACCGGCGGGCTGATATGTTCAGCTCGGTGATGCGGGCCCAGTTTTCGCTGGCCTGGGTCATAGGCCCGCCCATCGCCTTTGCGCTGGCCATCGGCTACGGTTTCGAGCTGATGTACCTGGCCTCGGCACTGGCCTACCTGCTCTGCGCCCTGGTGGTGTGGCGCTGGCTCCCCTCTCTCCCTTTGCCCAAGATGGCCGAAGAGACAGAGCGGGTCAGCAGCTGGCGTGATCCGGCGGTGCGGGCGCTCTTTATCGCCTCCACCCTGATGTGGACCTGTAACAGCATGTACCTCATCAATATGCCGCTCTATATCACCCGGGAGCTCGGGATGGATGAGAAGCTTGCTGGTATCCTGATGGGCACGGCGGCGGCGCTGGAGATCCCCTTCATGCTGCTGGCGGGTTATTACACCGCGCGCTTTGGCAAGCGCCCCATGATGTTGTTGGCGGTGCTGGCTGGCGCGGCCTTTTACACAGGTCTGGTGACCCTCACCGACCAATACGCCCTGATCGCCTTGCAGCTGTTCAACGCCATCTTCATCGGTATCGTGGCGGGGATCGGCATGTCTTACTTTCAGGATCTGATGCCGGGGCGAGCCGGGGTGGCGACTACCCTGTTTGCCAACAGCATCCGCACCGGCTCCATCATGGCAGGGGCTATCGCCGGTGTGGTGGCGGAGGTGTGGAGTTTCCACGGGGTCTTTATGGTGGCGCTGGGATTGGCGCTGGTGGCACTGGCCGCCAGCTGGCGGGTGCCCAACGTCTGACGGGGGATCTGGCTGTTATTTATCGTGCTGGGACTGGGCGTGCGGGAGCTGCGATGACTCGCCCTGATACTCGTTACGCAGGCAGCGCAGCAGCAGCTCGGTCGCAGGGCCGAGGGATTCGGGGGAGAGGGTCAGCAGATAGGTGTAGAGGTGGCGCTCGTTGCCGCTCTCCAGATCCAGCTGTATGAGTGAACCTTCCGCCAGCTCCCGCTCAACCAGATGGCGCGGCAGCCAGGCATAGCCGAGGCCAAGGCGCAGCATGGCGAGCACTTCGTGGTAGTGGGTCGCCTTCCAGCCGGTGTCATCCGCATCGTTCCAGTCCACCGAACGGTGAATGGGGGGATGCAGGCTGATCTGGTTGTGGCTGGTCAATACATCGCTGCGGATCGCCCCCTCCTCCTGTGCCAGCGGATGACTGGCGGCGCAGAGGGGCAGCAGGCACACCTCGTCCAGCAACAGGCCGGTGCGATCGCCGGGCAGGTGCTCGGAGAGCATCAGATCCCCCGGTTGCAGGGCGTTGAAGTGGCAGTGAATGCGTTCGTGCAGGTTGACCCGGCAACCCCGACTGCGAGGATAGAAGCTGGCCAGCGCCCGATAGAGGCGATCCCTTGGCTGCAGCGCCGAGACATAGAGGTTGATCTGCGGCTCCCACTGCCGCTCCAGGTTGTTGGCCAGATTCTCCAGCTCTTCCACCTGCTGGCTCAACTGACGGGCCCGCTTGAGGAAGATCTCGCCCGCCGGTGTCAGCACTGCCTTGCGGCCGCGCACCTCCAGCAAGGGCACCCCCAGACTCTGCTGCAACTTCGCAACCGCATGATTGAGGGAGGACTGGCTCTTGTTCAGCGCCTCGGCCGCCTGGGCGTAGCCGCCGCAGTCGACCACCGCCTGAAAGATCCGCCATTGCTCAAACGTGCTCTTGGGACGAAACATAGTTCAACCTGATTGGAGATAGGATGGTCAGTGGTTCGAACAGGGAGCCTGTGCCCCCTATTCAATTTAACCCTTGCCGCACAACACTCTGGGTATTTTATTGATTTATTTGGGCTGATACGCCTGTTTATTTTGGCTGAGCCACAAAGGTCTGGCCGGTTTTGCCGCGGCTGTCCGACCCCATCAGGTAGAGGTAGAGCGGCATCAGGTCGGCCGGGGTCTTGAGGTTCATGGGATCTTCCGCCGGGAAGGCGCTGGCGCGCATCTTGGTGCGGGTACCGCCCGGATTGAGGGTGTTGACCCGCACGCCTGTGTTCTCCAGCTCGTCGGCCAGCACTTCCATCATCCCCTCGATGGCAAATTTGGAGATGGCATAGGTGCCCCAGTAGGCGCGCCCTTTGCGTCCCACGCTGGAGGAGGTGTAGACGATGGAGGCATCGCCCTGCGCCTTGGCGGTCTGGCGCAGCAGCGGCAGCAGCGCCTGGGTCAGCAGGAATTCCGATTTGACGTTGACCTGCATCACCTCGTCCCACTCCTTCTCCTGAATATGTTCAAACGGAGAGAGGGTACCGAGCAGACCGGCGTTGAACAGCACGCCGTCGAGGCGGCCAAACTGCTGGGCGAAGGTTTCGGCCATGCCGCGGTAGTGGGCGGCGGTGGCCCCTTTCAGATCCACCGGCACGATGGCGGGCAGCGGATAACCGGCCGCTTCAATCTGGTCATACACGGCTTCGAGTTTGGCGCTGGTGCGGCCGAGCAGGATCACGGTGGCACCGTGGGCGGCGTAGGTGAGGGCGGCTTCGCGGCCGATCCCGTCGCCGGCACCGGTGACCAGAATGACTTTATCCTTGAGCAGATCGCGGGGTGCCTGATAATCGAGCATGACAACTCCTGTTAACAAATTCCGGCCATAAGTGCATGGCAATCGGCGCCAAGTGTACTGATCCGCGCGCCTGTTTGACCAGCCAGCGGCAAGAAAAATGTGAAGAAAATAGAGAGGTTGTGATGCTCTGGTTGGTTTTTCCGGGCACTGGCTGCGATTTTTTGCGCGCATTCACCAAACTCCCTAGAATGTGACGAAAACCGATCCATTCTGGAGTCCATCGTGACATTTCTGACCGAATATGGCCTGTTTCTGGCCAAGACAGTGACCTTTCTGCTGGCCATCGGCGCCATCATCCTGATGATCGTCAGCACTCGCCAGCCGAAAGCGCGCAAGGGTGAGCTGGTGGTGACCGATCTCTCGAGCGAGCTGGAACAGGGGCAATTTGCCCTCAAGAGCGCGCTGGCCAGCAAGGCTGAGCGCAAGGTGATGGAAAAGCAGCAGAAGGAAGAGCAGAAAAAACGCACCAAGGCCGGTGATGAGCGAAGCCGCCTGTTCGTGCTCGATTTCAACGGCAGCATGGATGCCAAAGAGGTGGCCTCCCTGCGCGAGGAGGTGAGCGCGGTGATTGGCGTCGCCCAGCCCGGCGACGAGGTGCTGCTGCGGCTCGAATCCGGTGGTGGCGTAGTGCATGGTTACGGCTTGGCCGCTTCCCAGCTGCAGCGGCTGCGCGATCGTGACATCAAGCTCACCGTGGCTATCGACAAGGTGGCGGCGAGTGGCGGCTACATGATGGCCTGCGTGGCGGACAAGATCCTGGCTGCCCCCTTTGCCATCGTCGGCTCCATCGGGGTGATCGCCCAGATGCCGAACTTCAACAAGTTGTTGAAAAAGCATGACATCGAATTCGAGATGCACACCGCCGGGCAGTACAAGCGCACTATCACCATGTTCGGCGAGAACGACGATCTGGGGCGCGAGAAGTTTCGCGAGGAGCTGGCGGCGATCCACGAGCGCTTCAAGGCCTTTGTGGCCGAACACCGCCCGCAACTCGATATCGATCAGGTCACGACCGGTGAACACTGGCTGGCGAGTCAGGCCAAGGGGCTGGGGTTGGTGGATACCCTCTGCACCAGCGATGACTACCTGCTGGCGCAGGCCAGCCACCACAAGGTGATCGGCATCAGCTATCGCAAGCCAAAAAGCCTGACCCAGAAGCTGGGGCAGCAGGGCGCGCAGGCGCTCGAGGCAGGAATTGGGCGGCTGTGGCAGCAGAGCCCCTGGCGCTAGCCAGAGAGAAATCCTGTGATAAAAAGGCCAGCCGATGCCCATCGGCTGGCCTTTTTGCATCCGGTCGCACCTTGTCGGTGAGCGAGGGTTGTTTCTATTGAGGCCCTCTGTTACAACTGAATGCTTTCCCCGTTTATGACAGGATCTTGTGGTAAGAGCTGCGGGGCATGGAGCATAGCGATGTCATGGAGCACCTTCAGGCAATTTACCCCGCTGGTCTGGATCGTCATTCTGGGCACCTTCATGGTGCGCACCAGCTACTACATGGTGTGGCCCTTCCTCTCCATTCTGCTCTATCGGGAGTATGACCTTTCGGCCACCTTCATCGGCCTGTTGCTGGGTGGCTCGATGGCCCTCTCTACCCTGGTCAGTTTCTACGGCGGCTGGCTCTCTGATCGCTTCGGGCGGCGCAGCATACTGCTGGCCGGTTGTCTGGTGGCGATGATCTGTTTCGGTCTGCTCGGTTTCTCCCATGCGGTGTTCTGGCTCGGGATAGGAGTGATGGGCAGCGGCCTCTCGTCGGGGCTCATCGATGCCCCCGGCAAGGCGCTGATGGCCGACAGTCTGGCCTCGGCCAAGGCGCGGGAGCTGGCACTGCACCTGCGCTATTTTCTGCTCAACCTGGGGGCGGCGCTGGGGCCGCTGCTCGGGGTGACCCTCGGGATCAACGCCCAGCAGGAGACCTTCCTGTTTCTGGTGGTGAGCTATTTGCTGCTGGCGCTGGCCTTTGGCTGGGGCTTTCGCCGGGCTGGCAGCACAGGCAAGCCGGGGACTGCCGGGCCCGGCTTGCGGGATGCAATCAAGGTGTTGCTGGCGGATCGCGCCTTCCTGTTGCTGGTGATGGCCAATCTCCTGATGGTGCTGGTCTACTCCCAGTTTCACTCACCGCTGGTGCAGTACCTGACCCGGGCCGGTATGCCGCAGGTGGCCGAGCTGGTTGCTCTGCTGGTGGCGACCAATGCCCTGACCGTGGTGCTGCTGCAGTTTCCGCTGCTGCGCTTGTTGTCACGCTGGCCGGTGCGGGTACGGCTTCATATCGGCATGGCGCTCTTTCTGGCGGCCCAGCTGCTCTTCGCGCTGGGGGACCCGATGGTGCGCAGCCACTGGTTTGGCGCCGTGCTGCTGCTCAGCATCGGCGAGACCATCCTGTTCCCCCTGCTCAACGTGCTGATCGACCAGATGGCCCCCACCCACCTCAAGGGAAGCTATTTTGGCGCCAGCGCACTGGCCGGTTTGGGAGGGGCCGCCGGCGCCCTGCTGGGAGGCTGGATCCTCGAGCAGTGGAGCGGTCAGCTGCTCTATGTGCTGATGGCGCTGCTTTGTGTGGCGATTTTTGCGCTTTATGAAGCTGGCGCCCGACATCATGGTCGGCGAAGTGCCCGGCAGGAGTCGGTGATAGGCTAACCGGGCTGACTTCGCCGCTGGCCAGCCCCTTATGGTTCAGAAGGTCAGCACCTTGTCGGCCGCCAGGGTCCATTGGGCCAGCATCGGCAGGGTGCCGACCTCAATGCCCTCGATCAGTGGCAGGGCGGTGATGCCCCGGGCATCGGTGCAGGTTTTGCACAGGCGAATGGTGACGCCCTGAGCCAGCAGGATCTCCAGCATTTGGCGCAGGTTGTACCCTTCGGCCGGTGCCTGACCGGCCAGTGCCGCACTCACCGCATCTGACATCAGGAACAGCTTAAGGCTGGCGCCACCCTGTTCGCTCAGGGCGATAGCGAGACGCAGGGCATTGAACAGGGATTCGCTGCCATAGGGGGCGCCATTGGCGATCACCACAATCTGTTGATTCATAAGAGACTCCTGATTCTAAAAAGCGTCATTGTAGAACCAACCGGATGACGATAGCGTGATGTCGCACAACTTCTGTCGCACCTTTTCCCTGCTTGCTTGACCCGTTAGCGAAACACGGTTCTTATGGTCAGTTCGCAAACATGACCGGGTGAATCGAGATGTGGAAAAGTGTAGGAATAGGGTTGCTGCTGTTGGCGGGTCATGCCTATGGCAGTGAAGCTGTCGGCTGCAAGGCTCGTCTGCAGGCCGTCAACGACCAACTGGTGTTTGCCAAAGCTCACAACAATGCCGGACAGATTGCCGGCCTGGAACAGGCTGCGCGCAATATCAAGGCCAACTGCACCGATGAGGAGCTGCTCAAGGAGCAGAAAGAGCGGGTTCACAAGCTGCGTGGCGAGGTGGACGAACGCCTGCTCGAGTTGCAGGAGGCGAGAGTGAGTGGCAAGCCGGAGAAAATTGCCAAGCAACAGGCCAAGCTGGAGGAGTCCCAGACCAGGATGCTGGAGGCCCAGCGGGAGCTGGACAAGCTGAGTCGATTGATCGGCAAGTGATGGCCAGTTGCTGAACACAGGATCAAAAAAGGCCGATTGCTCGGCCTTTTTTCGTTTTACTGTCGGTGCATCCGCACAAACGTCCCCATCAACTGATCTTCGGTTTCCACATGAGCAGGATTCCGGATGATGCAGTCTGCGAGTTGCAGACGCTGATGCCTGAGTTACTGCCGGTGCATCCGGACGAACTTTTCCATCAGCTGATCTTCGGTTTCCACATGAGCGGGATCCCAGATGATGCAGTCGATAGGGCAGACACTGATACAGGTCGGCTTCTCATAGTGACCGACGCACTCGGTGCAGCGACTTGGGTCGATCTCGTAAATCTCCTCACCCAGGCTGATGGCCTGGTTCGGACACTCGGGATCACACATGTCACAGTTGATGCACTTGTCGGTGATGAGCAGTGCCATCTCAGGCGGCCGAGTGGGGCTGACGGGTATCCTGACGCTCACCGAGGTTGCGCAGCAGGATGCCGTAGTTCACGTCCACTTCCTTCGGCACCGGCACATAGACTACGTGGCCGTTGCCCGGTGCGGTGTCGATGAGTTCGCCCTTGCGGTTCTGCATCTGCTCCAGATTGAAGCTGAGGTTGCCCTGCGGGGTCATCAGCTCCAGGCTGTTGCCCACCAGGAACTTGTTCTTTACCTCGACCTCGACCATGTCACCGTTGCGACCGGTGATCTCGCCGACGAACTGCTGGGTGTCGGAGACGGAGTAACCGTAGTCGTAGTTTTGGTATTCGCTGTGGTTGTGACGGCGCAGGAAGCCCTCGGTATAGCCGCGGTGGGCCAGATTCTCGAGGGTGCCCATCAGGCTGCGATCGAACGGGCGACCTGCCACTGCATCGTCGATCGCCTTGCGATAGACCTGTGCGGTACGGGCGCAGTAGTAGAAGGATTTGGTACGACCTTCGATTTTCAGCGAGTGAACGCCCATCCTGGTCAGTCGCTCGACATGCTCGACGGCGCGCAAGTCCTTGGAGTTCATGATGTAGGTGCCGTGTTCGTCTTCGAACGCGCTCATGTACTCGCCCGGGCGGTTGGACTCTTCCAGCAGCACCAGCGCATCGGTCGGCTTGCCAAGTCCCAGGGTGTTGTCCGGACGCACGGCGATCGGCTCCTGACGGTGGACGATCTGGCCTACCTCATCTTCTTTACCTTCGTGCACCTTGTACTCCCAGCGGCAGGAGTTGGTGCAGGTGCCCTGGTTGGGGTCACGCTTGTTGATGTAGCCAGAGAGCAGGCAGCGGCCGGAGTAGGCCATGCACAGTGCCCCGTGGACGAACACTTCCAGCTCCATCTCCGGCACCTGCATGCGGATCTCCTCGATCTCGTCGAGCGACAGTTCGCGGGAGAGGATGACCCGGGTCAGGCCCATCTGATGCCAGAATTTCACCGTGGCCCAGTTGACTGCGTTGGCCTGCACCGAGAGGTGAATGGGCATATCCGGAAAGGCTTCACGCATCATCATGATAAGACCGGGGTCGGACATGATCAGCGCATCCGGATTCATCTCCACCACCGGACGCATGTCGCGGATGAAGGTCTTGAGCTTGGAGTTGTGGGGCTGGATGTTGGCCACCACGTAGAACTGCTTGCCCAGGGCATGGGCTTCGTTGATGCCGAGTTGCAGATTCTCGTGATCAAATTCGTTGTTACGTACCCGCAGGCTGTAGCGGGGCTGGCCGGCATAGACGGCATCGGCACCATAGGCATAGGCGTAACGCATGTTCTTGAGGGAACCTGCGGGGGAGAGCAATTCTGGTTTAAACATGGCTGACTCTTTATGTCTGATTGCAAATCAGGACGACGCCACCTGATGGCATCGTATGGCTTGAGCTGCGGGGGGAGTAGATACTCGGACCGCTACCCGATAACGGCATATCCGGGCTGTACGTTTATAAACAATATGCGCCGGATAAACGGGGTGCGAGATTGTACTCGTCCTCACCGTATCATGCAATTTGGCAGGGGCTGGAGTCGACGTGATCAATGGGGCCTTTCAGGCCCAGCGTGAGAGGGGGGAGGGCATGGCATGGGCATAGCCCTGCTGATAGTCACAGCCGAGCTGGTTGGCGATCTCGATGTGTTGCTGGGTTTCAACCCCTTCGCACACCACCTTCATACCGAGCCGCTGCAAGTACTCTACCAGGCCGGTTAGCATCCGTAGGGCATGGCTACTCTTGGTGGCTTGCAGCAACAGGGAGCGGTCCAGCTTGATGATCTCGTAAGGCATCGCCAGCATGCGCTGGAAGTTGCACTCCAGGGTGCCAAAGTCATCGCACGCGATATGGGCACCGTGGCTACGCAGTACCTCGATCAGGGCCAACGCCTTGCGCTGTAGCGGGGCGTACTCCACTACTTCGAACCATATGTCGATCCCCACCTTGCGCGCCTGCATCAGCACCAGTAATAACAGGTTCTGATAGGTGGGGCTGTTCAGTGCCGGGTTGAGATTGATGGAGAGGAAACAGGGACCGTTTTTCGCCAGAGTCGGTAGATCACGCATGATGGCTCTGAGCATGACGATGTCCAGATGTAGAGACTGCTCCTCACTGAGGGACGCAAAGTCGATGCCATGATAGTTCTGCCGGGCAGGCTCCCAGCGTCTGGCCAGTACCTCGTAACCCTTGACCTGATGATCCTGGCCAATGATTGGCTGATAAAAGGGCATGGCAAGATCGGCTACTGCGATGCTTGCCATGTCACTTATTGGGTACTCTTCTCGAAATGCAAACACGGCACTCACCTGTTGACTGATAAGGGGTGCGGATAATACAGCAGAGATGCGTGAGAAAGCCTGTAGGAATTGTCTGATATGTCGGCGGTGTTTTTTGAAGTCAATATCAGAATATTCTGATTAACAGTGGTTCATGTGACTCGTAAAGTAGTGTCATCGATATCCTTTCGGGTGGTTTGCAAAAATATATAAATTTACACAATGTAGGGCAAATAAAAATCTCGCAGCAGTTTTTTGGATAAAAATTTATGAGGAAGTTCATTTCAATTCTTTTCTGCTTAATATGTGGAAATGTTTTTGCATCAGCTGAAATAAGTATTGGCACGCTCTATGACTACATGTCAGGACAACAGAGCACCTATTTGAAACGGGTTCGTAATCAGGGTGATGCAACAGCCTTTGTAAAGGTGGCCATCCATGAAATCACCTATGACAGTGATGGTATGCCACAGGAGTCGCCGGAGCTGACAGAAGGTAATCGAGCACTGGTTGCAAGTCCTTCCAGGCTCATTATTCCGGCAAGTGGTGTGCAGGCAACCCGTTTTCTGTTTATGGGAGATCGCGATAAAGAGCGCTACTTCAGGGTTCGGTTTATTCCTGTGTTGCCCAGAGCAGAAGACAGCTTTGATATTGATGCCGGTGCAATTCAGAAAGAACAACAACAGGTCTCCGCTGGTGTAAATATATTGACCGGATTCGGCTCAATCCTGTTCGTGATGCCAAGAAAAAGTCACTTTGATACCCAAATTATTGAAGATGAGAAGATGACCACCATCATCAATAAAGGCAACACAACACTCATACTGGATTTTTTTGAAGAATGTAATGAACGGAAAACAAATTGTTCCAGCCCGACCAAGATTCATCTGCTGCCAAATATGAAAAAGCAGTTGATGAAGAAGAGCGATCGCCTCTATCGATTTGTGCTGATAGAGGGCGACAATAGTAGAAACATGGTGATTGGTCACTGATGTTTCTTATATCCGAGAGAGGAGAGAGTAATGAAAGTATGGATAGCTGCGCCCCTGGCCATGCTGGTGTCGGCCAATCTGATGGCTGCCGAACGTGTCGAGCATCAGGTCACCGTGACCGCCCAGATCCCGACCGAAGCTTTCTATGTGCAGCCGACCGGCGGGGACAACTGGATGAGCACCCCGCAGAAGCTGGCCTACAACCCTTATACCAAGAAGCTGGACAAGCTGAGCAAACAGCTGGATGCCAAGAGCACGATCGGCGCCATCACTGGCTACCTGACCAACCCGGCCGTGATGGCCAGCGGCAACGACAACATTCCCCTGACCGTTAAGGTGGGTGGTGTCGCCCTGTCGACCACCTCCGTTGAAGTAATGAAGGCTGATGATGCCAAGACCGGCAAGTTGTTGGGGCTGGAAGTGATCCCGGTGGATGCCCCGGTCACTGGCTACAAGCCAGGCAACTACCAGGGGGTAGTGAACATGATATTTGAATCGGAAGCCCCTAAAGGCGGCGCATAAGCCGATTGATGGAGGCTCCCTGTATCGGGGGAGCCTTTTTGTCTTTGCTTAGAAGAGCGAGATAGGTCGTGTCGTATTTCTCTTTCCTGTTGATCCTGGTTGCATTGTGTGTACCTGCCTGGGCTACGGGGGGGCATGTTGCACAACCCCTTGACCTGCTACAACAAGCAGAAGATTTGCCTGATGGTTTTGCCGACTACTTCTTCGGCGTCCCGCTGACGGTGCGCATCCTGGTGGATGGGCAACTGTTGGGGGAAGGCGAGATAGTGCTAGGCAAAGACACCAGTGTACAACTGCTGGCTCTGACCGACGGCCACGAGAGCGAGTTGGAAGAACGGGACCGCCAGCGCTGGAGCAAGGTGTTGACGGCATCCCATCGACTGGGCCCATGTCAGAATCAGTGTACCGACGAAGTGCTGGCGCTGGAGTACAGCCTGGAGAACTCCCAGTTGTCGGTGCTGACGGCCGGTGCCGAGAAGGGGCAGCCGCTGACCCGTTATCACAACCTGCCCAGCGGGGGCAGCTATGGCGCCCTGTTGCGCCACCAGTTGAACCTGATCCAGGGGGAAGGGGAGCAGCGCAGTGGCCGTTACAACCTGATGGCACAGGGCAGCATAGGACAGTGGACGCCGCTGCTGGAGGGAGAAGTGAGCCAGTCTGTCAGCGGGCAGGCGGCTCAGCATCATGTGCAGCAACTTTATGCCGAACACGAAGGTACAGGACATTTCTATCGGCTGGGCTACTTCTCGCCCTATGCCCAGGGGCTGGTGCGTCAGCCCACCCTGTTTGGCGGCGGCACTCCGACCGTGCTGGGGGTCATGCTGGGTGACTCCGACACCCTGTTGATAGAGCAGGGCCAAGTCAGTACCACACCTGTCTATGTCACCCCGAGCCGACCCGGCATGGTCGAGATCTATCGAGATGGGCAGCTCATCAACTCGCAGCAGGTGCTCTCCGGCTTGCAGGCGCTGGATACCAAAGTGCTGCCCACCGGCATCTACGAGGTGGAGCTGCATGTGCTGGAAGATGGCCAAGTCACCGAGCGGCGCAGAGAGATGATCTACAAGCCGATGAACTGGCAAAACCCGGATGAAAGCTGGCGCTTCAACCTGTTTGTGGGCCAGCAGACCCGCTTGTTCAGCAACTGGGAGGAGGACACGGCCCGGCCTCTGAGCAGCGGCGTCATGCTCAACCATCTGCTCACCCCTTCGGTGGTAGTCGGGGCCTCCAGCCAGTATATCGACCAGCGCTGGCAGCATGGTCTCTCTGCCGACTGGAGCCTGGATAAACAGTGGCGGTTGTTTGGCAACCTGATGGCGACACAGGCGCTGGGCAGCGGCTTCGATCTGCAGGCTTTGTACCATTATGGCGAAGGTAGCCTGGTGCTGAGCCACCAGCAGCAGCGCCAGCATGGGAAAGTCGGAGAGGAGAGCCGTGACCTCAAGCAGAGCAACCTGTCGTTGCAGCAGCGGCTCGATGAGTGCCACTCCGCCAACTTTTATCTGGCACACCAGGTGGGGCGTGGGCTGGGGGCAGATCTGGGCTGGCGTTACAACGGAGAGTTGCTTGGTCATACGGTGAGTTGGAACCTGACGGTGTTTGACCGGCCAGGTAGCATCAGTACCGATCATGCGAGGGACAGGGGCGGCATGCTCTCCCTGAGCATGAATCTGGGAGGAGAGCATAGCCTACTGGCCATCGGTATCGGCAGTCGAACCTCTCGTTCCGGTGGGCAGGAGCGCAACGCCTCCCTCGGGTACCAGCAACAGTTGGAGTGGGGCGCACTGCAGAGCGTGGGGGCCAACTTGACTACCGACAGTTACGGCGTTGGCACGGCAGGCTACGCCAAGTTTCAGGGGGAGTTGGTCAGTGGTGATGCCCACCTGCAATCATCCTCCTATAACCGGGCGCTGAGCGGGGGGCTCAACCTCGACAGTACCTTGGCGTTTGGCGATGAGGGCAGCTTGACCATGACAGGTCAATCGCAAGGGTTCGAGGCGGGCATGATAGTGGACCTGGAGTCCGATATGCCCGAGCTGACTCTGCGCGCCGATGACGATCAGGGTAGCAATATCAAGTTGCGGCCCGGTCGCAATCTGATACCCGTAGCCGCCTATCGCAGCGGTGCCGTGCAGCTGGATCTGGCAGAGCACGATGCGCCCTCGGTGAGCATTCGCCCCAACGTGCTGCCCTATCATCTCAACAAGGGGGGGGTGGCCTATCACAAAGTCAGGGTCATGCAGACAGTAACCGTCATCGGTCGATTGTTGGATGAGAAGGGCGATCCCTTGAGAGGCGCCATGGTGGTCAACCACGCGGGCCGCACAGTCAGCGAGGCAGATGGCTTCTTTGCGGTGGAGATGAGCGAGCGCAATCCCAGCTTGCAGGTGGAATATCAGGGAGCACAGCAGTGCGATCTGGCGCTGGACACGGCCCGAGCCGAACGCCAACAGGCTGTGTTGTTACTGGGTGATCTAGTTTGCAGTACCCAGGCCTGGGCCAGTCAATAAATGCTTGAGCAGGAAGAGATAATGAGAGCTGGTGCGATGTACGGATATTGGTGGTTAATAGCAGGCTTGCTCTTTGGATTTCCATGTCAGGCTGCAGTCGTTAAAGTGACCGCTGAATATAAGCCTGCAGTCTATGATGCTGATAATGGAACCTTTGTTAGCACTACAAAATGTGTGAAAACCAGTGAGGGAATGTGGCTTTCATCCTGTAGTGGCGGTGTAATGTCACTTGATAGCTTATTATTTTCATTAAAAACTAAAGTAAAGCGAAATGTGATAAAGGATTTTTCAAATACAAGGGATTCCTTTGTTTCTCTAAGTTCGTTGGGAAACAAAACCATGATTATTACATCTGATAAAGGGCAACAGTTCTCGGTTTTATTTAAGCCTGATAAGTTAGGAGTGCATTTTGATTCTGTTGTCAATCAAAATGATGGCTGGAAAATATACAATACATCCTTTACAAATCCTCGAGGTGGATGTCGCTATCTTGAGCGGCAGGTTGCAGGATATATTAATCTAACCTCTTGGATCGTATTATGGGGAGATGTTGGGGGGAAATCTTGTTATACAGGACTATCTGTGGATGGCACGTCTAATATACAAGCGATGTTTTTCGGTTTTAAAATAACACCACCCTCCCCACTGAAAATGCCAAATGGAATTTATACCGGTTCGATAATTCTCTCTGTAGGCCAAAATAAAGATATCGATCTTGGTAATGGGGTATATGAAGATAATCAACTGATAATAGAATTGACATTAAAAGTTCAACATCAAATAAAGGTAGAGTTTCCTCCTGGTGGTGACAAAGTCGTGTTGCAACCTCCTGGTGGATGGCATGACTGGATTTATCGTGGGAAATCACATATTCCTCCCTATTTGATAGCGGAGTTACCATATCGACTATGGAGTAGTTCAGATTTTAATGTCTGGCTGAACTGCCAGTATGCCATTGGTGAAGTCTGTATGCTGAATAATGAAAGGCTCGGGATGCAAGTCAAACTTGATGTGATTTATGTAAATAAATCAAAAGAAGAGTTTCCTTTGACGCATGGCGTTAAGAAGCTATTCACAGCAGGTATAAAAGACCCATATTACATAAATGAAGAACGCAGCATCATCTTTAAAGTGCAAAAGCCAGTTCTGGCCTTGATGATGGAATATCCGGGCAGCACTTATAAAGGTAATGTAACCCTTATTTATGATGCCGCGATTTAAGGCTCGGGTGATTCACCAAGGTCAAGGTTCAGGCCAGCCCTTGCTCTTTGGCATAGTGAAACAGGTCGCTATCGCTTTGCAGGCCGAGGCGTACCATGGCGCTCTTTTTCTGGGTGCTGATGGTCTTGACGCTGCGATGCAGGTACTCGGCCACCTGGGTGACAGACATTCCACTGGCTAATAAACGCACGACTTCACTCTCTCTTGGTGTCAGTTGCTGTGATTGGGCCGGGTTAACCATACCGCTTTCCGCCAATAACATTTTCACTGAGTGGCCAAGATATTTTTGGCCCGATAAGACATGGCGAATGGCATCCGATAATTCACTGATGACGGCTTTCTTCAATAATATTCCGCTGACCCCAAGCTGCAGCAAGGCTTGGAGTATCCCGGCATTCTGTATCTGTGTCAGCACGATAATCGAGAGTCCCGGGTAGCTTCTTTTTAAATTTTGGAGCATCACTAGGCCATCACTGCGAGAGTCACCAGGCATACTAAAATCAGTTATCAAGAGATTGCATTGGTGTTGCTGCAATGTTTTGAATAATTCGGAGACCTGATGTGCCTCGGCAACAATTTCGCAACCTGGTTGGTGTTGTGCAATAAGGCTGCGGATCCCGGTCAGTATAAGCGGATGATCGTCGGCAAGAATGATCTTGGAAGACATAGATGAGCCCTATATGAATATTACAATAATATTTACACTAGCAAACATTTCATTTCTATACTACTTTACGCGACCTTTTTTAGTATTCAGATAATGCTCTCTCCTTCAGAAATCGTACAGTGAGTCGTCTTCATATGAACATATACCGATGCATAGTCGCCATAATGATATGTCATTTCTGCATATTCACGACGTCTGCCTCTGCTCATAAAAACAACTCATTACCAACAATAAAAGTCGGGTTATTAACTGGAGGATGGGGGCCATTTCAGCGGTGGGATGGACATAATGCCAGCGGTTTCAGTGTTGAATTGATCACGACCCTGGCAAGGAATCTTGATTATCATATTGAATGGAAAACATATCCTGACTGGAACCAGCTATACGTAGCGAGTTGTAAAGGGCAATTGGATATTATGCTGGACTCTTTTCGATCGGAAGAGAGTGAGTGCGTGACCTATAGTCGGCCTTATTATTCTTCACCGACCGTGGTAGTAGTGCGGCATGATTCACCTTTGTTTAAAAATGTCAGTGGTTTGAATAAATCGCGCATTGCGATAGAAGCAGGATTTCTGACTGAAAAGCTGGTGAGAGCGCATTATCCAGAGGTACAGCGACTGCTGTTTCAAGACACTGACATGGCACTCCAGGCCGTATTGGACAAGCGGGCCGATGCCTATATCGGCAATTTGCATGTCACGAATCAGTTTATTGCCCAGCATCCAGAACTGGCAGTGGTCGCCCAGGCTCCCTTGTTGATGGAGAGCCTGCATCTGGGAATAAGCAAACATAACTCTAGGCTGGGGGTTCGCTTTGATACAGCGATCCAGGCGCTGAGCATTGAAGAGCGCAGCGCTCTGGAACAACGCTGGTTGAGCGACAATAACCTTAACTTTCAGGGGCATAGTGGTTTTTTACTGCGACCGGATGAACGTGACTGGCTTGCGAGCCTGCCCCCCCTTAAGTTGAGCTTTATTCCCAAGTGGATACCGTTCTCCTACTCAGATGGTGACGGTAAGCTCACAGGATTGATCGGCGATTACATGAATGTCTTCAAAGACAAGCTAGGACTTGCCTATCAATATCGCGTTGATCAGAGTTGGCCTGAATTGTTACAGGGATTGCTGCATCAAGATGCGGATATTGCTGTCATCCCGACCCGAATAATCAAGCGTATTAGCGGTTGGCAGATTAGCCAGCCGATTGCTTCGTTTCCTGTTGTGATCGCCATGTCTCGTGCGAGTAGTACGTTTGGGGGATTTGCAGAATTGGTGGGCAAGCATTTGGTGGTTACCGATAGCTTGCTGGTTGCAGAGCTGCGTGCTCGTATTCCTGATATCAGGACTACTGTGGTTTCCGGCCCGAAAGAGGGACTAGCCATGGTTGCGTCTGGTCGCGGAGACGCTTACATAGGCAATCTTGCAGTGATATCTCGACTCATCAATGAGCAGTTTGATGACAGCCTGCATATTGTTGCGCCGACGCCTTTCAGAGATGAGCTGGCCGTAGCGGTGCGTGAGCCTTACACCCCCTTGCTGCCTTTGATTAACAGGGTGCTCGCCAGCATGAGTGACAAGGAGAAACAGCAGATCCGCAATAGCTGGTTGGCATTGAACTACAGCGAGGGGATCCCTTGGCATAAATTAATCAGAACTCTGATCCCTATAGGTATCGGGATTGCCCTGTTTATCCTGATACTCTCGGTGGCTTACTGGCGGCTACGTCAGGAGATAGTTCGTCGTCGTCAGGTCGAGGCTGCACTCGCCATGGCCAAGGCAAAGGCTGAGTCGGCCGCCACCCAGAAAGGGGAGTTTCTGGCCACCATGAGCCACGAAATTCGCACGCCCATGAATGGTATCGTCGGCATGGCGGAGCAACTCACCTTCACCGAACTGACCCTGGAGCAGCGCCAGATGGTGGAGATCATCAACCGTGGGGCTCAGGGGCTGCATGCACTGATCGACAATGTGCTCGACTACGCCAAGCTGGAGGCGGGCAAGATGCAGCTCGAGCAAACCCCGTTTCTTCTGCGTGAGCTGATTGACAGTGTGCTGACCATGACGGTGAGCGAGGTACACCGCAAGGGGCTCCGCGTCTACTTGTGGGCTGATGCCGGAGTTGCGGCCCGGGTAAGCGGCGATGCGCTGCGTTTGCGTCAGATCCTCTTCAACTTTGTCAGCAATGCCATCAAATTTACCGAGCGGGGCTTTATCGAGATTTCGGTGCAACTGCTGGCACAGAGGGAGGGGCAACAGCAATTGCGCTTCGGTGTGCGCGATAGTGGCATCGGCATGACACCCGAAGCGCGTGACCGGATCTTTAATGCCTTTGAACAGGCTGAGAGCTCCACCACCCGCAGTTATGGTGGCAGTGGCCTGGGGCTTAGCATCTGCCAGACCCTGGCCAACTTGATGGGGGGCGAGATCCGGCTGGAGAGTGCCCCGGGGCTAGGTACCTTTATCACATTGACAGTCACGCTGCCTGTTCTGGCACAGCGAGAGCCGGATCTCCGTCTCAATGGCCTGCAAGCCAGCATTGAACTGCATGACGATAAGCTGTGTCACACCCTGTTACTGCATCTTGACGCGCTGGGAGTCACGCGAACGTCGCCCCCTGATAATGCTCAGTTGCGTTTCAGTGACCATGACCTGGTGGCTGAGGGCGTTATCCGGGTGCTGCCGCTGGCCACCCCTCTTGGCTATCGCAGTGATGAGAAGGGTTACATTCTCAACAGCAATCCCATGACCTGGCATGCAGTGCGGGAAGTCTGCTATCGCCAGCTGGCCTTGAGCGATGAGATTGTTACGCAAGCGATACAAAAGAGCGCAGAGTGCGAGCCCATGCTGCCCTGTAGGGTTCTGCTGGTGGAAGATAATCCCCTTAACCAGCAGCTGGTGATACGCCAGCTCGGGCAGCTCAAGCTGAACTGCGAACTGGCTGAGCATGGCCAGCAAGCCCTCGAGATGGTCGCGCAGTATCCCTATGATCTGGTGCTCTGTGACTGCCAGATGCCGGTGATGGATGGCTATGAGTTCACGCGCAGGGTACGGGCTGGGGAGGATAAGAAGCGCTTGCTGATCATTGCCATGACGGCCAATGTCATGCCTGAGCAGGCTGAACGCTGCTTTGCCGCCGGCATGGATGATTTGCTGGGCAAGCCGGTGCTGCTGGATGGTTTGCGTCAGATGCTGCAAAAGTGGCGTATCTTGCCATCACCATCCTTGATTGATGTCGCGGCCATGGCGGCTTTTTTTGGCCAAGGTGACAAGTTGCGGCAGATGTTCCCACTCTTTCGTCAGGAGCTTGAGCAAGCGATGGGGCAGCAACCACAGGATGACAAGGCTCTGGCTAATTGGGTTCATCGTCAGGCAGGAACCGTCAGTATGATGATGGCGCCGCAGCTGGCTGAAGAGGCATGGCGATTGGAAGAAAAAATCCGCCAGTTTGGATCGTCAGCTTGTACTGACGAGCTGACACGCTTTCGTGCCCAACTACAGCAAATCATCGGGGAGCTGATGCGTTTAAGCGAACAGTATGAAGAGTCAGTTGTTGTCGAGGGAAAACTGGAGTAGGGGAAACTGCTCACTCATAAAATCGCGGGGTGTATGGCCATTACCTGCGCCAGCCAGCCACTCCCAGTCCAGTTTTGGTGAGCCGGCTTTGAAGCGCTGATAGGCAATACCCTTGTGAACTGTCAGAAAAAGAGTCGTAGGGAGTCCCAGCTTGTTGCTGTAGCGCACCATCAGATCGCCCTGATAGTCGTTGCTGATTCTGATTTTGAGTGCCTGCAGTGTCAGACCTGTTGCGTGGCCATGCTCATCCCAGACTTCAAACATGATGTGAACACTCTGATGTTGATGATGCCACGATGAGCAAGCTGGGATGCAATTGCAACTGTCAGATCTGACAAGGGCGGAAAGGTGAATTGGCGATAAAGCGAAAACCCGGCGCTAGGCCGGGTTTTCTGAATGATGGTGGAGGGAGAAGGATTCGAACCTTCGAAGGCAGAGCCGTCAGATTTACAGTCTGATCCCTTTGGCCGCTCGGG